>UQRS01000006.1 GCA_900543525.1 uncultured Oscillospiraceae bacterium | reverse complement strand
GTAGTATCGTTAAAAACAATGCGCGATACGGTTTTTATAAGCGTGAATCCTATTGCACTTTGTAAAAGCTGCTTTTTTCGGAATGACCTGCGCCTTGTCCGGCGTGTTCCCTTCTGAAAAAAGGCATACGCGCCGGTTGGCGGTACATAGGATATATCACATGGTTTGGGAGGAATATGTCATGAAACGAACCCGTCTTGCGGATCGCAGGCTGCCGGACTATACCCGGGGAGAAGAAATTTTCAACATGGTTTCTCATATTGTCGGGGGCGCGTTTGCTGTGGCGGCGCTGGTCCTCTGCGTCATTATGGCGGCGATGCGCGGAAATCACTGGGGCATTGTCTCCGGCGCGGTGTACGGGGGCACGATGATTGTGCTGTATACAATGTCGAGCATCTATCACGGTTTGCGGCCGGTCATGGCCAAAAAGGTGTTTCAGGTGATTGATCACTGCTCGGTTTTTCTGCTGATTGCGGGAACCTATACGCCGATCACACTGGTAGCGCTGCGGCCGGTACATCCTGCGGCGGCCTGGACGATTTTCGGAATCGTTTGGGGCTGCGCGGCGATCGGCATCGTGTTCAACGCCATCGACCTTGCGGGATTCAAAATTTTTTCGATGATCTGCTACCTCGGAATGGGATGGTGCATCATCTTCGCCTTCCGCATGACGGCAGAGGCGCTGACGCTCCCCGGGACGGTGCTGCTTTTTGCCGGCGGGATTTGTTACACCCTCGGCGCGATTCTCTATGGATTGGGGAAGAAGCGCCGCTACATGCACTCGGTTTTTCACCTGTTTGTGCTGGCGGGGAGTATCCTGCATTTCTTTATGATTTTGCTGTATGTCCTCCCGCTGCGGTGAGAAGGGGAGGGCGGAGCTCTTTTCTCTTTCATCATGTAAAACGCAATGTGAATTGAAAAACCGGCCTTTGCGGAAAAATTCGCAAAGGCCGGTTTCGGTTTTTCCGGCTATGCAAAACGCCCGGCTGTCCTGTTTTTCTTGACAGCCGGGCGTTTATCTTTTTTAACGCTGCTTATTTCACCATGCTGGCGACTTCGTCAGCAAAGTTGTCCTCACGCTTCTGGATGCCCTCGCCCTTTTCAAACCGGACAAAGGAAACAACCTTGATCTCGCCGCCGAGCTCGCCGGCGACCTTGGCAAGGTACTTTGAAACGGTGTAGTCGCCGTCCTTGACGAACACCTGATCCATCAGGCAGTTTTCCTTATAGAACTTGCCGATCTTGCCCATAACGATCTTCTGCGCGATGGCCTCAGGCTTGCCCTCGTCGATGACCTGCTGGGTGAGGATAGCCTTCTCCTTCTCCAGCACGTCGGCCGGGACGGAAGCCTCATCCAGATAAGAGGGGTTGATCGCCGCAATCTGCATGGCGACATCCTTGGCCGCCTCTTTAAAGGCGTCGGCCGCGGCAATCTCGTCGGTGGTGTCAAACTTTACCATAACGCCAATCCGTCCGCCGCCGTGGGTGTAGGTGGAAACCACGCCCTCGTACCGCTCGAACCGGCGAATTTTGATGTTCTCCCGCACCGAGAGGAACAGCTCCTGCACCATTTCGGAGACCGTCTGGCCATCCTCCTTGCACTCGAGCAGAGCGTCGACATCAGCCGGGTTCTGCCGGGCGATGACGCCGGCTACCTTCTTGGTCAGAGCCTTGAATCCGTCGCTGCCTGCGACAAAGTCGGTCTCGGCATTGATTTCGACAACGACACCGACGCCGTCGATTTCCGCAGCGTAAACCATGCCTTCCGCAGCGACGCGGGTTGCCTTTTTCGCAGCCTGAGCCAGGCCCTTCTCTCTCAGGAAATCAACAGCGGCGTCCATGTTGCCGTCGCACTCTACCAGCGCTTTTTTGCAGTCCATCATGCCGCAGCCGGTCTTCTCCCGGAGGGCCTGGACATCCTTTGCAGTAAATGCCATAATATTTCTACCTCCCGATTATTTTTAAATAGAGCTTTTTGGAAAATGCCCGCCGGGAAGCTGCCCGGGCGGGCATTGTTGCGTTTTTTACCGGATTCTGCTTATTCTGCGTCGGCCGGAGCGGCTTCGGCAGTCTCGGCCTCAGCGGCGTCCTGCTGACCCTGACGACCCTCGATCACGGCATTGGCCATGGTCTGCGCGATCAGCTTGACAGCGCGGATGGCGTCGTCGTTGCCCGGGATGACATAGTCGATCTCATCCGGATCGCAGTTGGTGTCCACGATAGCGATGATCGGAATGCCGAGCTTCTTGGCCTCCGACACGGCGATCTTTTCCTTCCGCGGGTCGACGATGAAGAGGGCGCCCGGCAGCTTCTTCATATTCTGAATGCCGCCCAGGAATTTCTCCAGTTTCTCAATCTCGAGGCGGAGCTTGATAACCTCTTTCTTCGGCAGAAGATCAAAGGTGCCGTCCTCCTCCATCTTGCGGAGCTGATTCAGACGGTCGATACGCTTCCGAATGGTGCGGAAGTTGGTCATCATACCGCCCAGCCAACGGGCGTTGACATACGGCATGGAGCAGTTGTTCGCCTCGTCCTTGATGGACTCCTGCGCCTGCTTCTTGGTGCCGACAAAGAGGATGTCCTTCCCCTCGGCGCTGATCTCGCGCGCGAAGAGATAAGCCTCCTCAAGCTTCTTTACGGTTTTCTGCAGGTCGATGATATAGATACCGTTACGCTCGGTAAAAATATACTCGGCCATTTTGGGGTTCCAACGGCGGGTCTGGTGTCCGAAGTGGACGCCGGCTTCCAGCAGTTGTTTCATGGATACGACTGACATGTTTTTCTCCTCCGGTTTTTCCGCCGCCCCGGTCATCTCAGCGGGTCACCGGCCAGAAAAGAAAGGCCGGCACCTGCCCGTTAATCGCGGAGCGTGTGTAATACTTACCGTAGTTTCCCACGATAGCTAAAAAATTATAGCACACCTCTTTGCGCTTTGCAAGAAGAAATTTTAACAAAACCCGCCTTTTTGCAAACTTTCTGTCGGGCGGGTTGAAAAATACGGTCGGATGTGATAAGGTATAGGTGCTTAGGGGCGTTTGTATGACCCGGGGATTTATGCTGTGAGAGAAGGAGCGCAAGGCCTGTGCAGAAAATCCGCCAGAGGCTCGGCAATTTCTGGTATTATTATAAGGTACATACCATTGTGGCGGTGATTGTGATCGCGATTTTGGCTGTGCTTTTTTCTCAGTGCGCCGCGAAGGAATCGTATGATTATGCCATCGTTTTGAATATGGCCACCGTTGTGGAGGAGCCGACGGCCGATCTTCTGGCCGGTGAGCTGGCGCGCTTCGGCGAGGATTTGAACGGGGACGGCGCCGTTACAATTGAGATGATCAACTGCACCTATGGCAGCAACGACAATGTGCGGATCAACCAGCTCGGCAAGCTGCAGGCGCGCCTCACCATGCCGGAGACGGTGCTGTTTATTTTGGATGAGGCTTCTTTTACCAACCTGGATGCCATGGGACTGTTCGACAGGGTGGACGGCTTCGACGCGAAGGAGGGGCGGGCGCTCTCTCTGCACGGGACGCCGCTGGAGGCGGCTGTGCAAAGCCGCTATGGCAGTGTGCTGCCGACGGCCTGGTACCTCTGCGTGCGGGGGTACGATGGCAACGCGCTGGAGGGGGACGCCAAGGCTGCCGTCTACGCGGAGCAGTCGATGGCGCTGGTCTCCCGCCTGATGGAGGCGTATCGGGCCGATTAGGCTTTGGCGAGACTGCTTCTTCCGCTTGTGCGGGAAGTGGAATCTTTGCGTTTTGAATGGGTGGGGCATGTTTTGGATCGCCCTGCCATATGGATAGGAAAAGTGCTTTACGGGCAACCGGGAAAGGTGGGGCTGCATGTCTCAATTTACCAAAAAGGCGATTGTCGCCTCTTTTGTAAAGCTGTTGAACGAACGGCCGTTTGATAAAATCGCGGTGAAGGATATCGTCGAGGACTGCGGCGTAAACCGGAACACCTTTTATTATTATTACCGGGATATTTACGCTCTTTTGGAGGATGTTTTTGAAGCCGAGGCCGCCGACATCATCGACGCCAACCTGACCTACAGCAGCTGGCAGGAGGGGCTGATTCACTCCACCCGGTTTGCGCTGGAGAACAAGCGCGCCATCTATCATATCTATAACTCGCTCAATCGGGAAGCGCTGGAGCGCTATCTCTACCGGGTGACGGAGGATATGATGATCCGATTTGTCCGGCAGCAGGCGGAGGGCCTCTCGGTGTCGGAGGAGGATGTCCGGCTGGTGACCCTGTTTTATAAGCATGCCGTTTTGGGCATCGTGCAGGAGTGGCTGCAAAACGGCATGAAGGAGGAGCCTGAGCCGGTGATCCACCGCCTGGGCAAGCTGCTTGACGGCAACATCCGCACGATTTTTGAGCGGGTCAGCCGGGAGAAGGCTGCGCGCTGAAGTATACGCTCCCGATCTTTGCAAAAGCCCTGCGTGTTTTTCGAACGTGAAGAGCGCGCCGCGTTAGGGAAAAGCGCGTCTCCTTGTGTTTTGGGCATTTTCTTCCGTTTGTCTGAAATTTGGGCAATTCAAACCCCGGTGCATGAATTTTATGCACCGGGGTTTTTCTGTCCGTTGCAGTCTTTGCCCCTATGGCCTACAATGTACAGCGGTAAAAAGAGAAAGGAGTGTTCATCGTGGAATTCATCAAAAGGGCCAAGCGGGCCTATATCATAACCTCCTGTGTTATGATCCTGCTGGGCGTACTGCTGGCCATCTTCCCGGAGACGTCGCTGCTGACCGTCTGTTATATTCTCGGCGCGTTTTTGACCGTTTTCGGCGTTGTCAAGCTGGTCGGTTATTTTTCAAAGGATCTGTTCCGGCTGGCGTTTCAGTTTGATTTCGCACTTGGAATCTTTGCGTTGGTTGCCGGCATTCTGATCCTGATTCATCCGGCCGGTGTGGCCGCTATGACGCCGGTTATTATAGGTGTGTTTATCCTGATGGACGGCGTGTTTAAGCTGCAGACCGCCTTCGATGCGAGACGGTTCGGCCTCAGCCGCTGGTGGGGTATACTGCTGCTGGCGCTGCTGACCGGCTTTTGCGGCCTCTTCCTGATCATCGACCCCTTCACCGGGGCGGAGGCTCTGATGATTCTGCTCGGCGTTACGCTTGCCGTGGACGGGATACAGAACCTGATTGTCGCGGCCTATACGGTTCGGGCGGTGCGCGATTCCAAACAGGGGCCTGAAACCTACATCGAAATCGATACAGAAGAGGAGGAGCCTCGCAAATGATAAAATTCGGAAAGGGCGTCGTGAAATACCGGATCCCGATTTTGGTAATTGCGGTGCTGCTGCTGATTCCGTCCGTCTTTGGCATTCTGAACACGCGTATCAACTATGATATGCTCGACTATCTGCCGGAGGATATGGACACCGTCATCGGGCAGAACATATTGCTGGAGGATTTTGGAAAAGGCGCCTTCTCTATGGTGATTGTGGAGGGGATGGAGCCGAAGGAGGTCTCCGCCCTCAAAACGCAGATCGAGCAGGTGGAGCATGTTGAGTCGGTCATCTGGTATGACAGCCTGATGGATATCTCGGTGCCGATGGAGCTGCTGCCCGACAAGTATGTGCAGGCCTTCAACAGCGGGGACGCTACGCTGATGGCCGTCTTCTTCGACACCGCCACCTCCGCGGATGAGACTATGGACGCCATCCGGGATGTGCGCGCCATCGCCAGGGAGAATTGCTTCGTCACCGGTATGTCGGCGCTGGTAACCGACCTTAAAGATCTCTGCGAGCGGGAGGAGCCGGTGTATGTCGCGATTGCGGTGCTGCTGGCCACTCTGGTGATGATGCTGTTTATGGATTCCTTCCTGATTCCTTTTGTGTTCCTGGCCAGCATCGGTATGGCGATTGTCTGGAACCTCGGCAGCAACTTCTTTTTGGGAGAGGTTTCCTACATAACCAAGGCTCTGGCGGCCGTCTTGCAGCTGGCTGTGACGATGGACTACTCCATCTTCCTGTGGCACAGCTACTCCGAGCAGAAGCAGCGCTTCGCGGGAGATAAAAACCGCGCGATGGCCCACGCGATTGCGCATACCGTGACCTCGGTTGTGGGCAGCTCGGTGACGACGGTGGCCGGATTCCTGGCGCTCTGCTTTATGAGCTTTACGCTGGGTCGCGACCTCGGCATCGTGATGGCGAAGGGCGTTGTGCTCGGCGTGATCGGCTGCGTAACCACGCTGCCGGCCATGATCCTGATTTTCGATAAGCCGATTGAAAAGACGCGGCACCGTCAGCTTCTTCCCAAGATGGACGGCTTGTCCCGGTGGGTTACGAAGCACTCCTGGGTGTTTGCGATTGCGTTTGTGGTTATCCTGATTCCGGCGCTCTTCGGCTATTTCAACACCAACGTTTACTACGATTTGGGAGAGGCGCTGCCGGAGGACATGGATTATGTCATTGCCAACAGCAAGCTACAGGAGGAATTTGATATGGGCAGCACCCATATGATTCTGGCCGACTCCTCCATGTCGCAGAAGGATATGAAGGCCATGATGGCCGAGATCGACGCGGTCGACGGCGTGAAGGAAACGCTGGGCTTATCCAGCGTCGTCGGTTCCCTCGTCCCGGAGGAGATTCTGCCCGAGTCGATTACCGGAATCCTCAAGGGAGACCGCTATGAGCTGCTGATGGTCAGCTCTGAATATAAAACCGCGAGCGATGAAGTCAATGCACAGATTACACAGATTAACGAAATTCTTAAACGGTATGATGACACCGGCATGCTGATCGGCGAGGGTCCCTGCACCAAGGATTTGATTGAAGTGACCGATCACGATTTCCAGGTGGTCAACTGGCTGTCGATTGCAGCAATTTTCCTGATTATCGCGATCGTCTTCCGGAGCGGCTCGCTGCCGGTGATTCTGGTTGCGGTGATTGAGTTTGCCATCTTCATCAACCTCGGTTTGCCGTACTACACCGGAACGTCGCTTCCCTTTATTGCGCCGATCTGTATCAGCACCATTCAGCTGGGTGCGACGGTGGACTATGCCATTCTGATGACCACGCGGTACAAGAGGGAGCGTTCGCTGGGACAGGATAAGCGTACCTCCATCACGACGGCGCTGGCGGCGTCGATTCCTTCCGTTGTGGTCAGCGCACTTGGATTTTTCGCGGCTACCTTTGGCGTGGCGGTCTACTCCGATGTGGATATCATCAGCTCGCTGTGTAATCTGATGGCGAGAGGTGCGATTGTCAGCATGCTGTCGGTTATCCTTATTCTGCCGTCCATGTTGATGTTGCTGGACAAAGTGGTCTGCGCGACCAGCGCGGGCTTTAAACCGAAACAGGCTTCGAAGCAGGAGGTTTTGCAAAAATGAAGATTCAAGTGAAGAAATCCGCGGCGAAGGTGATTTCCCTCGCCATGGCGGCGATCCTGATTACCGGCACGGTCGGCGCGGTTGCCTATGCCGCCGGCGCAAACAGTGACAGCGATACAAAAACCAAGATGACGAAGGAGCTTTCTACCGCGGTGGATACCGATCGTACGGTCGGCAAGGAAGAGACCGTCTACGTCCTGGCCGGAGCGGACGGCTCGGCCAAGAAGATCATTGTCAGCGACTGGCTGAAAAATACCGCCGGCGCGGCCTCTTTGAATGATGAGACCGAGCTGCAGAACGCGGAGAATGTGAAGAGCGACGCCGGGTATGTCATGAACCCCGACAACATGCGGGTCTGGGATGCGAACGGCGAGGATATCTATTACCAGGGGACGATCGACAAGCGCCTGCCGGTTGAGCTGAAAATCAGCTACAAGCTGGATGGCAAGGCGATCTCTGCCGAAGATCTGGCCGGAAAGAGCGGCAAGGTGAGCATGCGCTTTGACTATCAGAACAATCAAAGTCAGGTCGTCACGGTCGACGGCCGGAAGGAGACCATCTACGTTCCCTTCGTGATGTTGACCGGAATGCTGCTGGATAACGACACCTTCACCAATGTGGAGGTCACAAACGGCAAAATTCTCAACGACGGCGACCGCTGCGCCGTGATGGGCTTCGCGCTGCCCGGCATGCAGGAGAACCTCGGGATAGATAAGGCGGAGTTTGAACTTCCGTCTTATGTGGAGGTGACCGCCGATGTGCAGAACTTCTCCCTAATGACCACCCTGACGGTTGCGACCAACGACCTGTTCAACAACCTGAATCTGGATAATGTAAAGACGCTGGACGATCTCTCCGCCTCTTTGGAGGAGCTGACGAACGCCTCCAACAAGCTGGTGGACGGCTCTTCGACGCTGTACACCGGGCTGTCCACGCTGCTGGATAAATCGGGCGCGCTGATTGCCGGAATTGACCAGCTTTATGCCGGCGCGCAGCAGCTGAAGGAGGGCGCGGGCACGCTGCAGAGCGGCTCGGCCGAGCTGGATGCCGGACTGACCAAGCTTCATGCAGGACTGAAGACCCTGACCTCGAACAACGACAATCTGAATGCCGGGGCGAAGCAGGTTTTTGACTCCCTTTTGTCGCTGGCAGACAGCCAGTTGGCGGCGGCCGGCCTCACTGTGCCGAAGCTGACGATTGAGAATTATCAGACGGTTTTGTCCGGCGTGCTGCAGTCGCTCGATCAGGAGAAGGTTTCGGCGCTGGCCTACAACACCGCACTGGAGAAGGTAACGGCCGCCGTCCGTAAACAGGAGGAGACCGTTCGCGCCGCCGTGACCGAGGGGGTTCGCGCCAAGGTATTGGAGGGTGTCCTCGAAGCGGTGGGACAGCCGATGACGGCTGAGGAATATGCCGCGGCGGTTTCGGCCGGCGCGATCCCGGAGGCGACGCAGGCACAGGTAGAGGCTGCGGTCAACGCACAGATGGAAACGGCCGAAATGAAGGCGCAGGTTTCCTCCATGACCGAGGCCAAAATACAGGAGCTGATTAACGCGCAGATGCAAAGCGACGACGTGCAGGCGCAGATTTCGGCCGCCATAGCGAAGGCGCAGGCGGGCGCGGCCAGCATAAAAGCGCTGCTCACGCAGCTTGACAGCTATGCCGAGTTTTACGCCGGCGTGCAGGCTTATACCGCCGGTGCGGCCGATGCCTATGCCGGTGCGGGACAGCTTTCCTCCGGTGCGGGGCAGCTGGCCGGCGGCGCGGCACAGCTGGCCGACGGAGCGGGCAGCCTCTATGACGGTATCGGCTCACTGAAGTCCGGGTCGGCCGCGCTGGTCGACGGGGTAAGCCAGCTGCAAAACGGCGCGATGCAGCTTTCCGATGGGATGAAGGCCTTCCACCAGCAGGGCGTGCAGAAGCTGGTAGACGCGATGGACGGCGACCTCGGCGGGCTGGTGGCCCGGCTGCGTGCGACCGTCGACGTCTCCAAATCCTATCAGAGCTTTGCCGGCAAGGCGGAGGCTACCTCCGGCTCGGTGAAGTTCATCTATCGCACCGACTCGATCGGGGAGTAGGATCTGCCTCTTTGACAGACACCGATTGAACAGCTTGTAAAAACTTAAAAATTGCACCCTGCCAAAGGCTTTCTGGAAGCCTTCGGCAGGGTGCTTTTTTGTGGGCATTTTGAAAAAGGGAAGGGGAGCCTCTCCGCTCGAAAAGGCACGGCGCTAGGCGGCTTCCTGCCGCTTGAGGGGTACTCCATCGCTCTAAAAGGCCGGCACCTTTCCGCTTGGGGCAGGCGGCACCCTCGCCGCTCGAAGAGGCAGACCTCCGCTGTTCGGAGCGGGGGAGAGGGCGGCTTCAGCCTACTTCCTGCGTTTCAGCTCGGCCGCCGCGGCATAGTGCAGGATGTCAAATTTCTCCGGCACGGCGGCAAGCAGCGCGCGGTGCTCCCGCTCCCAGGAGCGAAGCGCCTCCTCCGAAAGGGAGGCGGAAATCCCCCGGCTGGCCTTTACGCGGCCGTGCCAGCTTTCCCGGCTGAAATGCACCTTCAGGGGATACTCCTCATGATAAATGCAGGCAAAATCCCGGTCGTAGCAGTCGGGAATCGGGATGGGGCGCAGACTTTCACCCGCGCCGCTCCACTGCGGGCTGTATTTTAAGATAAGGCGTTCGCTCTGCGCCGCGATCGGATCCTCAAACGGCAGCCAGGCCATGTACAGGATGAGGAGGCTTCCCAGCGGCCTCAGCATATGCAGAAGGCGGGGGAGCAGCCGCTCGTGATCGAAGTACCAGAAGCACTGGCAGGCGGTGACGACATCGAAGGAGGCCTTCGGAAAATTGACATCCTCCGCCGCCGATACAAGGTAGCGGATGTCCGTGCCGGATGACAGCCGCCTGGCCCAGGCGATCTGCGCCTCGGAGGGGTCGATGCCGATCCACCTTGCGCCATAGCGATAGAGATTCCGCGGCAGAACGCCGCTGCCCGTGCCGAGGTCGAGGACGCTCTGACCGTCCCGGCAAAGTCCCCGGTCAAGGATTTTATCGTAAAACATCTGCGGATAGATGTCCCGGTATTTTGCATAGTCCGCCGCGGCTTTGCCCCAATCGAAGGGTCTTCCGCCATCGAGCTCTGTACGCATGGGCGCACCTCCTTATATACCGGACGAAGCGTTCATCCGATTTGTTTTATATCAAACCCGCGGCGTCCTCATCCACGATGAGGGTACAATCGGGATGCATCTGCAAAATAGAGCCGGGACACAGCGGCGTGACAGAGCCGGTCAGAATGGCTTTAACCGCCTCGGCCTTATTTTTGCCGCTGGCGAGGATCAGGATCTTTCGAGCCTGCATAATGGTCTTAATACCTATCGTAAGCGCCTGCTTTGGAACAAGGGATAGATCACCGTCAAAGAATCGTTTGTTGGCTTCTATCGTTTCGGGCTTCAGGTTGACGCAGTGGGTCTCAAGCTCAAAAGCGTCTCCCGGCTCGTTGAAGCCGATGTGTCCATTGGAGCCGATGCCCAGCAGCTGCAGATCAATGCCGCCTATATTGTGAATCACGGCGTTATATTCGGCGCAGGCCTTCTCGGTATCGGGATTTGTGCCGTCGGGGAGATGGGTTCGGGCAGGATTGATGTTCACCCTGTCAAACAGGTTGCGGTGCATAAAGCTGTAGTAGCTTTGCGGATGTTCTTTGGGCAGGCCGCAGTACTCGTCAAGATTGACCGTGGTGACCTCTGAAAAGTCAAGGTCGCTTTATTATACCACTCGACCAGTTGGGCGTAAGTGCCGACGGGAGTGCCACCCGTAGCGAGGCCGAGTACACAATTCGGTTTTATGATTATCTGTGCGGAGATCAGGTTAGCGGCCTTGCGGGACATGTCCCGGCCGCTTTCGGCGCGCATAATTTTCATAAAAATCCCCTTTTTCCGGTTGATGAACGGAGCGCAAGGCAGGCCGTCTCAAACCGCCTTGTAAAAATGATGCCCTTCGGTTTTGTACAGTACAGGTTTAAAAAGAGAAGACGTTTCGGAAAAGAAACGCCTTCTCTTTTTTAAAATACTCTGTTCGTTTTATGGGAAAATGGCTGCTTATTTTTTGAAGAAAGCGTCATGCACCGCCTGAACCGCGCGGTCGGCATCGCCAGTGTCAATCAGAACCGAAATTTTGATCTCGCTGGTCGAGATCATCTGGATGTTGATTCCGGCGTTGTACAGCGCCTCAAACATTTTGGAGGCCACGCCCGGGTGGGTTTCCATTCCGGCACCGACGACCGAAACCTTGCAAACCGAGTCGTCGTAGAAGCAGCTTTCTCCGCCGCTCGCGGTCAGGAACTCCTCGGTCACGGTCAGGGCCTCTTTCCCCTGATCCTTCGGCACGGTAAAGGTGATGTCCTTGGTGCCGCCGCGGCCGACCGACTGCAGGATGATGTCGACGTTGATCCGCTTCTGTCCGAGTTTGGAGAAAAGCTTAAACGCGATGCCGGGGCTGTCGGGCACACCGATCACCGAAATACGCGCTACATTGCTGTCCTTGGCAACTCCTCTGATTAACATTTTTTCCATCTTGACGACCTCCTTCACAATCGTGCCCGGCTTGCGTTCCAGGCTGGAGAGCACTTCCAGCTCTACATTATACTTCTTGGCCATTTCCACCGAGCGATTGTTCAGCACCTGCGCGCCGAGTGTGGCCAGCTCCAGCATTTCATCATAGGTGATTTCGTCCATCTTCAAAGTGCCGCTTACCTTGCGCGGGTCGGCAGTGTACACGCCGTCCACATCGGTGTAGATCTGGCAGACGTCAGCCTTGACCGCGGCGGCAATGGCTACCGCGCTGGTGTCCGAGCCGCCCCGGCCGAGGGTGGTGAGGTCATCGTATTTGTTGATGCCCTGAAATCCGGCGACAATGATGATGTTCTTTCGTGCCAGCTCAGCCTCCAGCCGGTCGGTGTTGAGGTGCTTGATCCGTGCGGCCGAGTGGTTGGAGTCGGTGTTGAAGCCGGCCTGCCACCCGAGAAGGGAGATAACAGGGAAGCCCATCTTCTCAATCGCCATGGCCAGCAAAGCAATCGAAATCTCCTCCCCGGCGGCGAGAAGCATATCCATCTCCCGCTTGGAGGGGCCGTCGGGATTGATCTCGGCCGCCTTGGCGATCAGGTCGTCGGTGGTGTCCCCCTGGGCCGAGACAACGACGATCACATCGTTGCCCTTTTTGTAGTCGTCGGTGATGATTCCGGCGACATTGCGGATGCGGTCGGCGTCCTTTACCGACGTGCCGCCGAACTTCTTTACAATCAAACTCATAGAAAAAAGATCCTTCCTTTCCCAATACTTCCAATCAAATATGCAGTCAAATGCGGTTTTCTGCCGGCGCGGCCGCCGCGGCCTGCGGAATTTCGGAGACCGTCTCCACCACCGCGCCGACCTCGTCTACCGAGAGGAGGGCATCCTCCCAATCGAAGATGCCGGCCAGCTTGAGCCGGGTGAGCGCGTCGGCCGTGAAGGTGTGGTTGTCTTTATCAATAATGGCCATGATGGTCGATCCGGCCCCGCTGATATACACGCCGTAGGCACCAAGCTCCCGCGCGATGCGGAAGGCGGCCTCGCCCCCCTGAATCAGGCCGAGGCGATAGGGCTGGTGCAGCCGGTCACCGGTCGCAATCTTCAAATTTTCAAAATTGCCGGAGAACAGTGCCGCCGTCATCAGCGCCGCCCGCGAGAGGTTATAAACCGCGTCGGTTCGCGATACGCTGTCGGGCAGCACCGACCGGGCGTGCGCGGTAGGGAGGGGGCGCTGCGGAATCAGTGCGACAAAGCGGAAGTTGTCGCTGACCGGCACGCTGACCGAGTAGACCCGGCCGGCCTCCATCGCGCTGGTGACCAGCCCGCCGAGGATGGCGGGCGCGACATTGTCGGGGTGCCCCTCCAACGCGGCGGCGAGGTTCAGCAGCTCGGATTTTTCAAGCGGGTCGCCGAGCAGCCGGTTGGCGCCCAGCAGGCCGGAGACCAGGCAGGCCGACGAGCTTCCGAGACCGCGGGACATCGGGATCACGTTGCTCTGCCGCAGCAGAAGTCCGTGGAACGGCTTTCCGCAGATGTCGTACAGCCGCCGGGCGCTGTCATAGATCAGGTTGCTTTGGTCGGTGGGAACCGAAATCTCGTCCAGAGAGGCGATGTCGCACCGGTCGCTTTCTTCCATATACACGGTGTTGTACATGGTCAGTGCCAGCCCCAGAGAGTCGAAGCCCGAACCGAGGTTGGCGCTGGTGGCGGGTACCTGTATTTTCAGCAAATGCGTTCACATCCTTAAGAAGCGGGCGTTGGGGAATGAAGCCCAATGCCGGTTTGGGTATTTTTCGAAAGTGGCAGATTCCGGCGGCGGATTCCGGTTTTGCCTCGCAAAAAGTTTCTTTCGCGTAAGGGGAAGAAATCCCCCTCTTTTTTGCTGCGGCCGCCTCGCAGCCGCTTTGGTCTGCCGGAGAGCCGGAATGCTGGAGAGCTGAAAAATCGGCGTATTATTTCAGCGTCCGAAGGGTCTTTTTCACCTTCAGGTTCATCAGGTCGCCCAAAGCGGCCGTCAGCTCCTTCTCCCGTCCGGCGGGGGTGATAAAGGCCAGCTCGTGCGCCCCTTCTCCCGCGCGGGTGAGGACGCGGGCGTCGGGGAAAACAGTGGCAAGCTCGGACAGGGCGGCCGCCCTCGAGTCGGCCTCGCCGTATACATAAAGGCTGACGGTATCCTCACGGTGATCGGCGACGTAGCCGCTTTGCCCCTCCGCCCAGGAGAGGTACTTGCGCGCCTGCAAATGCTTGACGCAGTCGACAACGTCGGCCACAACGGCGCTGGCGGTCGGCAGCTTGCCGGCCCCTCTGCCGTAGAACATGACGTCGCCCACCTCATCTCCGCGGACGAGGATGGCGTTGAACACATCGTCAACCGTGGCCAGCTGGCTCTCCCGGCTGACAAGGGCAGGGTAGACGGTCGCCACAATCCGCCCTCCGCCGATCGCGCGGGTGCGGCCGATCAGCTTGATGACCGAGTTGTAATCGGCGGCGTAGGCGACATCCTCCAGCGTGATCTGAGAGATGCCTTCGGTATACACCTGCTCGGGATAAACGTGATGGCCGAACGCCAGAGAGGCCAGAATGCAGATCTTGCGGCAGGCGTCGTGGCCGTCCACATCCGCCGAGGGGTCTCGCTCGGCGTAGCCCAGCTTCTGTGCCATGGCCAGCGCGGCGGAGAAGGACATCCCCTCCCGGATCATTTTGGTTAAAATGAAGTTTGTGGTTCCGTTTAGGATGCCCACAACCTCCTCGATATGATTGGCGCAGAGGCACTGACTCATCGGGCGGAGAACCGGAATGCCGCCGCCGACGCTTGCCTCAAACAGGAAGTTGACATTGTGCGCCTCTGCAATCTGCAGCAGCTCGCAGCCCTTTTCGGCCACCAGCTCCTTGTTGGAGGTGCAGACGCTCTTGCCCGCCTTCAGCAGACGGCTGACAAACTCATAAGCCGGGTGCACGCCGCCCATAACCTCCACCACGACGCGGACGTCGGGATCCTTCTCGATTACGTCAAAGTCCCGGATGAATTTGTCCGAGTAGGGCAGCTCGGGAAACTCCCGCAGGTCGAGAATATATTTGATAAATATATCGTGCTTGCATTTTTGCTCGATCATGTCGTGGTTTTTGAGGAGCACCTCCACCACGCCGGAGCCGACTACGCCGTGCCCCATGACGGCAATATCTATTTTTTTCAAAATCCTCTTCCTTTCATTTGAACAAACTTTGCTGCTTTGCAGTACAAGTAAGAATGTAAACCGCAGCCGCCTCCGAAAGCCGGAGGCCTTTGGATAAATCCGCGGCGCTTATTCCCCCAGAATCTGCTCCAGGCTGACGACGCCGTCGATGGTGCGCAGCGCGTCAATCAGCTCCTCCAGATTCGAGCGGAGGAGGTTGGTGCGGATGGAAAGGCTGACCGAAGCCGCGCCGTCAATCGGAATGTTCTGGTTGACGGTCAGAATGTTGGCCCCGTTTTCCGCCAGCCGCCCGATCAGCGTGGACAGCACGCCGGGCGAGTCCCGCAAAACGGTGTGAATTGTGATAATGCGCCCATCCTCCGCCGGATTGTAGGCAAAAACGCAGTCGCGGTATTTGTAGAAAGCGCTGCGGGATATGCCGGACATGCGCGCCGCCTCGCTCGCGGTTTTGGCCGCGCCGGAGGCGAGAAGCTGCTTGGCCTCCACCACCTTTTCAAACACGGGCGGGAGAACCGACGGCTGAATCAGCAACAGGTTGGGTCTGGGCAAGATGTCCACCACCTACATACAAGTGTTTTTGCGTTTGGTACATTCTATCATATTATCCGGTGGTTCGCAAGGTGATAAAAGCGATAAAGATTTATAAAACGTGCGGAATAACTTTGTGGTATCTGATGGCGAAGGCGGCGGCAGAGGAGGTGGAAGGCGGCCGCCGCCGGATTTTAAGAAAATGTTAAGGAGATGTTCACAAAATATTTATGGCGAAACGCTTGATAGAAGCGGCCAAATAGGATAATATAAATTCAACGAAGAAAATTATGCCATCGGAATGGGGAGGGTCGGCATGACCTATGATTCAAAAAAGCGATTTCTGATCAATGTTGTTTTCGCGGCAGTCGTGGCCGGAATCGCCTTTTTCTGCCTGAAATTTTTATCCGGGTATCTGCTGCCTCTGGTGATCGGCGCGATTATCGCCGCACTGATTCAGCGCCCGATCAATTTTCTGTTTAAAAAGACCCGCATTCCGCAGTCGATCTGGGCGGTATTTCTGGTGCTGGTGTCCTTCTCCGCCGTGATTTTGCTGGTCGTCTTTCTGGGGTATCAGTTTTATTTGCAGATTCAAAACCTGATCAACTACCTGATTTCCAACATTCCGGCGCTGACCGCCTTTTTCTCAAGGCAGGATCTGGCCTCTCTGCCGCTGTTTGAAAATGTGCCGCAGTCGATCATCGACAGCCTCTCCAACGCGCCGGCCACCATCATCGACAGCCTGACCGGAAAGCTGACCAACTGGGTGACCGGCTTTGCGACCGATATGGCCTCTGCCGCGCCGGCGAGCATCATCACCTTTGTGGTGACCATCATTGTGACCTGCTATGTGGCCAAGGATTATATTCTGATTAAAGCCTTTATCAAAAAGCAGATTCCCGCAAAATATGTCGAAATTTGCGGCGATATCAAACGCCTTTTCTCCAACAACCTGCTGAAGGTGGGGAAGGGCTACCTGATTTTGATAGGCATCACCTTTGTGGAGTTGTCGGTCGGCCTGCTGATTCTGCGTGTGAATTTTGCAATACCGATTGCGGCGCTGATTGCGGTGGTGGACATCCTCCCGGTGCTGGGCGTCGGAACCGTGCTGCTGCCTTGGGCGGCGCTCAGCTGTATCTCGGGCGACTTCTTCCGGGCGATCGGGCTGGTGATTATGTATGTGGTCATCACCATCATCCGGCAGGTGCTCGAGCCGAAGGTCATCTCTACCCAGATCGGGCTGTTCCCTCTGGTTACGCTGCTCTCCATGTATGTCGGGCTGAGGCTGTTCGGCTTTTTCGGCATGCTGGGCTTCCCGCTGGTGCTTATTGTGGTCACGGCGCTGCAAAAGGACGGGAAGATTCACCTCTGGCACTCGCTGACGCCGGAGGATATTGAGGCCGAGAACCGTGTGATCTGCGGCCCGCATACGCATAAAAAGGAGCAGCAGGAGGAATAAGAGCCTCCGGTACCGGAGCCTCAAAACCCGCTGCGCCGCGCACCTTTTTGTGCACCGCGCCGATGCGTTTTCGTTATAGCTATAGAAAAACCGCAGCCTCCGGTCAGGGCGTACCCTGCAGGGAGGCTGCGGTTTTTTTTGCTGTTTTTCTTTGAAAGCGTAAAGCGGCGGGCGAGGGGCCTAATCCGCCTTCCGCATGGCGGCGCGGTAGCGCACTGCCAGCACGCCGATCAGGATTGCGCCGATCGCCCCGCAAAGGCCGGCCGCGACGGCCAGCAGAGAGGTCAGCCCGCCGACCGTAATCTGATCCGTCAGACGGGAGTTGAAGATAATATCCTGCCCGCTTTCGGCCAGAAGGTCCTCCACCGCATAAACAAACTGGGAGAGCAGAGCGTTGATTTCTTCGCTGAAAATGAAGGTCAGCACCGACGAGGCCAGGGAAATGAGGCCCGAGAGGATGCTGAACACCGCCAGCGGAGCGGCCGAACGGCAGGCGGAAAAGCCGCTTGTCGCGGTCTGCTTCACGCTGCCGAGAAAACGGTAGGCAAACAGCCTGTGCAAAAAGGCGAGCAGAAGGCCGACAACAACGATCGACAAAAACGCGCCGGCCAGATATATGGGAATATAGACGTCGCTGCTGTAATAATAGAACGATCCGGCAACCATCAGCACGCCCAACACCGCCAGAACGATCACAAAGGCCAGCGCGTACAGGATCATGGAAAGCATCTGCAGTACGCGGAGAATAGTGATCCCCCCGGTGGAGAGCAGCTGACCGGCCGGCTTTTTACAGGTGTAGTACAGCATCCAGAAAGCGACAAAGGTCAAAATGGCCGCCAGCGGAAAATTGAAGCCGAACCTCAGCTGCATACCGCCATAGGTTGAATAGGCCGTGACCTTCGGGATGGAAAACACCATGGTCAGCGTTTGCAGAATCGCCAGAAAAAGCATCGCGCCGGAGCCGCCGATTTTCCGTATCCGGGTGACCGCCGCCGGCTCTACCGGAGCCGTATCGGCATAGGCGCCGCTCATCAGACTTCCGCAGGCCTCGCAAAATACGGCATTTTCCGGGTTTTCCCGGCTGCATTTCGGACAAACCGCCATAAAAAAACCTCCTGATTTCATTTTCTACATTATGACAACAAATTCCCGCGCTGTCAAGCATTTTAAGGCACACCTTTCCGCATCTTCTTTCATATACTGAAACTGAGGCGGGCGCACCGCAGGGCGCGGCACCGAACGCCCCGCCGCCTTGCGGACGCTTTCGCCCTGAATGAAAAAAGGGAAGTGTAAAAGATATGACGATGCCCTATGATACCGCCTGCGGACGGCAGGAGGAGCGGCGCAGCGATACCTGCTGTCGGCGCAGACGCTGCTCGGCGATTGTTTATGCCTTGCTGATCGGCCTTCTGGCCGCTGTGCTCGGCCTGATTGTCGGCGCGCTGGCCGCGGAGTCGATTCTCGCAGCCCTGCCGGCTGTCATCGTGTCCGCGTCCGTTCTTGCGCTGCTGCTCATCATCAAAATTATCCTTGACCATTGCGGCAGGAGATAAGCCGCAGCGGCCCGCCTCCCGGCCCCGGAACTCCTCCCGGGGCCGGGAGTGCTTTTTGCCCTTTTGGGATACGCCCTCCGGTTTTTCATATAAAAATTCGGCGGCTAAATCTTTGCCGCCGCAAAAACGGAATTGCTTTTCCCTTCCTTTTCTGCTAAAATAAATGGGAAATTTTAAAGCAGTTCCTTTTTGTAACAGGACAGGGCTGCGGCGCGGACAAGCCTCCTTTTAAAAAATACCGATCC
Organism: uncultured Oscillospiraceae bacterium; assembly: GCA_900543525.1. GTDB lineage: Bacteria > Bacillota > Clostridia > Oscillospirales > Acutalibacteraceae > UQRS01. Next base: position 22,416 of record UQRS01000006.1, on the reverse strand, counting down.
GACCGACAAAGGTTCGGAGGTTATGGAGTGCTGTCCTCGTCAGGTTTACATAAAATTCCTTAAGGAGAATATCATGCCCGATTATCAAAAACAAATCATCTCACTCAGAAAACAGGCCATTGATAAGGATTTTGCCCGCATGAACCCCATGCAGATGCAGGCGGTGACTCGCATCAACGGCCCGGTGCTGATTCTGGCCGGCGCCGGCAGCGGCAAAACCACCGTGCTGGTTAATCGCATCGCCAACATGGTAAAATACGGCGACGCCTATCTGTCGGAGGAGGTGGGAACCCCTTCCGCCGCTGCGCTGGACGAAGCGGAGGCCTACCTCACCTCGCTCGAAGGGACGCCGCCGGAGGTTTTGCGTGTTTCCCCCGTTCGACCGTGGAATATTTTGGCCATCACCTTTACCAACAAGGCGGCCGGAGAGCTGTGCGAGCGGATCGAAAAGCGGCTTGGCCCTCCCGCCCGGGACATCTGGGCCGGGACATTTCACTCGACCTGTGCCAAAATGCTGCGCCGTTACGGCGACCGGCTGGGCTATACCTCTCACTTCACCATCTATGATACCGATGACCAGAAGCGGGTGATGAAGGAGGTTTACAAGCAGCTTGGGCTGGATGATAAAACCCTCCCCATAAAGACGGTGCTTTCCGGGATCAGCCGGGCGAAGGATCAGCTGATCTCCCCGACCGAGCTTGGCGGCGCGAACGGCGATTTTCTGAATAAGCAGGTCTCCCGCGCATACGCTTTGTATCAGAAGCTGCTGCAGGAGGCCGACGCCATGGACTTCGACGACCTGCTCTGGAACGCGGTTCGCCTTTTGCGGGAGAATGCAGACATTCTCGACTACTACAGCGACAAGTTCCGCTACATCATGTTGGATGAGTATCAGGACACCAACCATGCCCAGTATGTTTTTGTAAAGCTGCTGGCGGGAAAGTATCGCAACATCTGCGTGGTCGGCGACGACGATCAGAGCATTTATCGTTTCCGCGGTGCTACGATCGAGAATATCCTGAATTTTGAAAAGGAGTATCGGGAGGCGGTTGTCATCCGGCTGGAGCAGAATTACCGCTCGACCGGCAACATCCTGAACGCCGCCAACGAGGTGATCAAGGGCAACACCGCCCGCAAGGGTAAAACCCTCTGGACCGAGAACGGGGAGGGGGAGAAGATTCTGCTCTACACCGCCCCGGACGAGCAGTCGGAGGCGCGGTTTATCGCCGATACGATTCTGGAAAATCTCCGCCAGGGAGGCAAATTTTCCGACCACGCGATTCTCTACCGCACCAACGCCCAGTCCAACGCGCTGGAAAATGTTTTCGCCCGAAGCGGCATATCCTATAAGGTGATCGGGGGCACGCGCTTCTATGACCGGAAGGAAATCCGGGACGTTATGGCCTATTTGCAGGTTGTGAACAACCCGGCCGATGCGGTGCGGCTGCGCCGGATCATCAACGAGCCGAAGCGCGGCATCGGCGACACAACGGTTGCCGCGCTGGGGGAGATTGCCGAAAATCTCGGAATCACCATGCTGGAGGCGGCGGCACACGCCGAGGATTATCCCGCCCTCTCCCGCTCGGCCGCCAAGCTGCAGGCCTTCGCCGCCATGGTGGAGGATATCCGCACCTTTGCCGAGACGGCCTCGCTGCACGAGGTGCTGGAGTACACCCTCGACAAAAGCGGGTACATGGCCGCGCTGCAGGCGGCGGTCGGCGGCAAGGATGAGAAGGCGGCCGACCGGATCGACAACGTCAGTGAGCTCTCCTCCAACGTCTTACTGTATGAGGAGGAGAATGAAGAACCGACCCTCAGCGGCTTTTTGGAGGAGGTCGCGCTGATCAGCGACATCGACGCGATGGAGAACGAGGCCGACTACTGCGTGATGATGACCCTCCACTCGGCCAAGGGGCTGGAGTTTGACAACGTCTTTATCACCGGGATGGAGGAAGGCATCTTCCCGGGGAATCAGTCGATTTACGGCGGCCCGGAGGAGATTGAGGAAGAGCGCCGCCTGGCTTATGTTGGGATTACACGGGCGAAAAAGCGGCTGGTGCTGACCAATACGGTCGCCCGGATGCTTTACGGCTCGACCACGCGCAACCGCCCCTCCCGCTTTCTCAGCGAGATTCCGGAGGGGCTGCTCGAGCGCCGCGGCACGGCCTTTGTGCAGGATTACGCCAGCGGGCGCGCCGGGCAGGAGATGCCGGCCTTCCGCCGGGGTGGAGGCGGCTTTTCCGACTTTGGCGGCAGGGCTTCCTCCGGCGCTGGCCGAGACCGCTCTGCCGGGCGGGCAGGCTTCGCAGCCTCGGCCGGCGCATCCGCGCACCGAAGCCACAGGGGCGGCGCCGCCCTTTCGAACGCGGGGGGCGCGACGGCCTCTGCCGCGCCGCCGGTCGGCGCGCGGGTGCGGCATAAGGCCTTCGGCGAGGGGACGGTAGAAAAAACCACCCCGATGGGCAGCGACACCCTGCTGGAAATCCGCTTTGACACGGTGGGCGTCAAAAAACTGATGTCCAACTTTGCCAAGCTGGATATTGTGGAATAGGCCGCGGATTTTTGCGTTAAACCAAAACGGGAAAGGGCGCTTCTCCGTCGGACTTTTTCACCACTGTAGGATTTTTTTAGAAAGAAGGAATGCAAAATGAAAAAAACAATCGCACTGCTGCTCTGCCTGAGTCTTCTGCTCTGCTGCTTCGCCGGCTGCCAGGGGACGGAGAAAAATCAGGTCATCAACCTCCTGACCTATGAGGGGTACATCCCCGACTCGGTCGCAGCCGCCTTTACGAAGGAAACCGGGATCAAAATCAATCTGACCCCCATCTCCTCCAACGAGGAGCTGTACGAAAAGCTCAAAAGCTCGCCCGATCTTTACGATCTGGTGATCGCCAGCGACTATATGCTCGACACTATGATTGCGGAGGATATGCTGCTCTCCCTCGACAAGTCGAAGCTGCAGAATTTCGGGAACCTGAATCCCGACTACATGGGGCAGTATTATGATCCTGCGGACGAGTATACGATTCCCTACTCTGCAGGGCGTCCGCTGATCGTCTATGATCCGGAGAAGGTTTCGCTGAACATTACCTCCTACGCCGATTTGTGGGATGCGTCGCTTCTCGACTCGATCGTGATGATCGACGATATGCGGGTGGTCACCGGCATCACCCTTCTTTCGATGGGCTACGGTATGAACGAAACCGACCCGGAGATCCTCTCGGCCGCGCTGGAGAAGCTCAAGGCCTTAAAGCCGAACGTGAAGGTCTTTACCTCCAACTATCCCGAGCAGTCGCTGGTCAGCGGCGATGCGTCGGTCGGCTTTATGTTCAGCGCCTCTGCCGCGCTGCTGTCCGACAGCGATAAGGAATTCAAAATCGTCTATCCGTCGGAGGGGCTGGGCTTCGGCATCGACTGCCTCGCCGTGTCGAAGCAGGCGCCCCACGCCGACAACACCTATCGGCTGCTGGACTACCTCCTCCAGCCGGAGGTCGGCGCCGACGTCAGCGAGCAGATCCTCTACCTCTGCTGCAACAAGGCGGCCGAGGCCTATCTCTCGGACGCGTACAAGAGCAATCCGGCCCTGTTTATTTCGGAGGAATTCAAGGACGCCGGCTTCATCCTTTCTCTGGATGAGGCGGCCAACAAGCTCTACTCCGACAACTGGACCCTGTTCAAGAACAGCTGATGGCACAGATACACGAATGCGGACTGCGCTGCGTCTCGCTTGAAAAGGTCGGCGTGAAAAAGGGACGCCGCAGGTTGATCGAGGATGTCAGCCTCGAGCTGCACTGTGGGGAGATTACGGCCATCATCGGGGCGAACGGCGCGGGAAAAACGACCCTGATCCGCGCCATTCTCGGAGATGTTCCGCACACCGGCCGGGTTCGCTTCAACGACCACAACGGCAACGAGGTCAGCGGTATCAAGATCGGCTATGTGCCCCAGCAGCTGCATTTCGACCTTTCCTCTCCGGTGAGCGTCACCGACCTTTTCGCATCCGTGGGCAGCCGGCGGCCGGCCTTTTTCGGCGCCGGAAAGGCAAGGCGGGAGCGCACGGCTGCCTGCCTTGCCGCCGCCGGGTGTGAGAAGCTGGCCGATCGCCGGCTGGGAGAGCTGTCGGGCGGCGAGCTGCAGCGGATTTTGCTGGCGCTGGCGCTCGACCCGGTGCCCGACCTGCTGATTCTGGACGAGCCGGTTTCGGGCGTGGACGCCGGCGGGCTGGAGCAGTTTTACAGCACAGTGTCCGGCTTGCGCCACAACTATCACATGGCGATCGTCCTGATTTCTCACGATCTGCCGCTGGTGGAAAAATATGCCGACCGGGTGGTTCTCATGGGCGGCGGAGTGCTGGCCTACGGCCGGCCGGAGGAGGTCTATGCCACCGAGGCGTTTCGCAAAACCTTCGGCGGCGCGGGACTTCCGGCAAACGGAGGTGACCGGTGATGGAGATGATTTACGCCCTGCTTGACCGGCTGCCCTTCGACTTTTTGCAGAATACTTTTATGAAAAACGCGCTGCTGGCCGTGCTGTGCAGCACCATCCTCTTTGGGCTGATCGGCACGCTTGCAGTGGATAACCGGATGGCCTTTTTCTCCGACGCGCTGGGGCACTCGGCCATGACCGGCATCGCGCTCGGCGTCCTGCTCGGCGCCGGGAATGAGACGGTCTGCCTGCTGGCCTTCGGTATTTTGATGGCGCTGCTTATCACAAAGCTGAATTCCGGCGCGGCCGCCTCGACCGACACGGTCATCAGCGTTTTCTCCTCGACCGCGCTGGCGCTGGGGCTTCTGCTGATCTCCAAAAACCGCAGCGCGGCGCAGTACTCCGCCTACCTGGTCGGGGACATCCTTTCGGTCACGGCGCAGGAGGTTGTTCTGCTTTTCATCGCGCTGGTGGTGGTGCTGATCGTCTGGTGCCTGGTCTACAACAAGCTGTTGCTGATCTCGGTCAACCGGTCTCTCGCCGCGTCGCGCGGGGTACATGTGGTTTTTTATGAAAACCTCTTCTCCATCGTGATTGCGGTGGTCGTGATGCTGTCGATCAAATGGGTCGGCATTCTGCTGATCAACTCTCTGCTGATTCTTCCGGCTGCCGCCGCGCGGAACATTGCCCGCAGCGTGCGGCAGTACCACCTGCTGTCGGTGCTGTTCGGCGTCGTCTCGGGGGTTGGAGGACTGGCTCTCTCCTGGTATATCGGCGCGTCGTCGGGTGCGACGATTGTTATGATCGCGGCGGCAATCTTCTTCCTCTCCTACGGGGGACGGAGGCTGTTCGGCCGATAGATAGCACGGGCGACACGGGCGGCGGGAATTTTCTGCCGCGCGCCAAAAATAAATATGGGTAAAATAAGGCCTGCCGGTATCGTATCGGCAGGCTTTTTTGCTGTTAAAGCGCGGTTGTGCTTTTGGCGCCTTTCACTCTTTGGTTGCGAAGGGAGAAAAGCGGAGCACGGCCTTTTTGTCCTAAGAGAAAGGAAAAATCGTAGATTTTGTCCATACACTCTTCATCTTTTGTCGAGTATTGTGTAATATTTCTTGCTATAATGACCAATAGAAATCGGCGAACTTTGTGTATTTGCCGTCGGCGCGCAGCCTTTTTATATAAGGAGAAATGTGCTGCACCGCCGTACATTCCGAAAAATTGCAGGAAATGAGGAGGACACTATGAAAAAATCTGTCCGGTTGTATCTTTCATGGATTTGCGTTCTGGCGCTGATCTTTTCGGCGCTATCTCCGAGCTTCTCCGGCGCAGAGGCGGTCACCAACCTCGCGCTGAACAAGCCGGCGGTAGCCACCTTTGAGCAGATCGGCACCGGAGACGACAGCTACAACGCATACGCTTCAAACGCGGTGGACGGGGATCTTTCCAGCCGCTGGTCAAGCTATGGCGGCCCCGGGCTGCCGCAGGCGATCCAGATTGATCTGGGCGCCAAATGCACGCTTTCCCGGCTGGTGATCTACTGGTTCGGGAACGGCCGCTCGTTTACTTTTGACGCCTATCTTAGCGACAAACCGATCGTCGTTTCCCAGTCGATCGAGTCGGGTTTCACGCCCGTTTTGGAGAAGCAGACCGGAACCGGCTCGGGAGACGGGAGTGCAGGACAGTCCGGCTCCAAAGCCAGTGAATATCGGCTGCCGGACGGGTCGGAGGGAAGGTATCTTACCATAAAGGTAACCGGAGTATCCTCCGGCACGGCGGCGGTCATCTGGGAAATCGAAGCCTACGGCGTGCAGATTGGAGAGGCGGAGCCTTCGGTTATAACCAAAGTATCCGGATTTACCAACCGGTATGTGCCGGTCGGGACGGCGATTGCCGACATCGAACTGCCAAAGAAGGCGACAGCCACGCTGGACAGCGGAGAAACGGCCGAGTTTTCGCTGGAATGGAGCTGCGAGGAATACGACCCGTCCGTTCCCGGCGAATATGAATTTAAAGGTGTCCCTGTTATAGAGGAGGAGACAAAGGTGATCAATCCGGACGGACTGTACGCATCTCTGACGGTGACCGTCACGAAAAACGGCGAATATCTGGCCGGACGGCAGACCTACAACATCTGCAGCGACTGGAAATTTAAAAAAGGCAGCATTTCCGCCGCGAGTCAAAAGGATTTTGACGACAGCCGGTGGGAGGGCGTCTCTATTCCGCATACCTGGAACGCGCTGGACGGGCAGGACGGCGGAAACAATTATTACCGCGGAGAGGGCTGGTACCGCAAGACTCTGGCGTGGGACGCGGCTTATGAGAACAAGCGGATTTATATCGAATTTCTCGGCGCCGGCTCGCAGGCGGAAATGTATGTGAACGGAAGCTCGGTCGGCACGCACAAAGGCGCTTATACCGCCTTCCGCTTCGACATCACAGACGCGCTGGTTCCCGGGCAGGATAATGTGCTGGCGGTCAAGGTAAACAACGCCAACGCGCAGGAGATCGCTCCGGTGCTGGGCGGCGGCCCGATGTTTGACTTTACACTGTTCGGCGGCATTTACCGCGGCGTGTCCCTTGTCGTTACCGACCCGGTTCATGCGGACACCTTGGATTACGGTTCGTCCGGACTCAAGCTGACCCCCACGAACGTGTCGGAGAAATCGGCCGATCTGAATATCAAATCCACCATCGTCAACGACTCGGACGCGGAAAAGACGGTTACCGTCAAAGCCTCGCTCAAGGACCCCGACGCCTTTGAAGAGGTGGAAGGCATTACGCCGCTCTTTGACGTTTCGACCATGTACGGCGGAAGCTTCAGGATGGAGACCGAAGAAACCATTACCATTCCGGCCGGAGGCAGCGTGGTGTTTTCGAAAGATCTGACCGTGCAGAACCCCCGGCTGTGGAACGGCAAGGAGGATCCCTACCGGTATCAGGTGGATCTGACCGTGACCGGGGAGGGGAAGACCCTCGATACTTTGACCCAGTACGTCGGATTCCGGTATTATGCGGTCGATTACGACAAGGGCTTCTTCCTCAATGGAGAGTCCTACCCTCTCCGCGGGGTCAGCCGGCATCAGGACAGGGAGAATATGGGCAGCGCCCTGACCGAAAAGGAGCACAGTGAGGACTTTGCCCTGATTTATGAAATCGGCGCCAATTCGGTGCGCCTTGCCCACTATCCGCAGGCGCCCTATTTCTATGAGCTGTGCGATAAGTACGGAATTGTCGCCTGGGCGGAGATACCGTTCGTAAATATTGTGGGCGGCTCCGGCAGCTATGAGAATCCGGACGCGAACCGCAAGGCCTTCTTTGAAACCACGAAACAGCAGCTGACCGAGCTGATCCGTCAGCAGTATAACCGTCCGTCCATCTGCTTCTGGGGCCTGCAGAACGAGGTGCTGGCTTTTGAAGAGTGCATGCCGGAATTCATGTCCGAGCTGAATGCCCTGGCGCACGCGGAGGATCCCACCCGACTCACTACCCAGGCCACCGATAAGGACGCGGCAAACGGATGGGAAACCGACCTGCTCGCCTGGAACAGCTATCCCGGCTGGTACTTCGGCACCAAGGACGATATGGGAAGCTACTTTGACGGCAAGCACGCCGCCGATTCCCGCCCCATCGCCGTTTCGGAATATGGCGCCGGTGCGAACATAGAGCATCATGTGGACGTTGCTACCGACGCGGATAAAAACATCGGCAAATTCCAGGCGGAGGAGTATCAGAGCCTCTGCCACGAAAGCATCATCCGGCAGATCAACGAGCGCCCCTACCTTTGGGCGACCTATGTCTGGAACATGTTCGACTTCTCCTGCGACTGGCGGAGTGAGGGCGGCCTGCAAGGGATAAATACCAAGGGGCTGGTCTCCCGCGACAGAACGGTGAAAAAGGACGCCTTCTATCTCTATAAGGCCAACTGGTCGTCCGAGCCGGTGGCGTATATTGCCGGCCGCAGAAATGATGTGCGCAAAAACGCATTGAATCAGATCAAGGTGTATTCCAACTGCGAAAGCGTGGAGCTTTCGGTAAACGGCAAGGTGATCAGCCGGCTGACGCAGGACGATCTGGCGCAGAGGACGGTATTCATTTTTGAAGATGTCCCGCTTGCAACCGGTGAAAACACCGTTGCAGTAAAAGCGGTTAAGAACGGCAGCACCTACACCGATTCGGTTATCTGGGAAAAGGTTGTGGGAACCGGAACGGATATCAAGTCGGACACGCTGGTTGTCGATAGCCGCCGCAAGGCCATCGAATTGAACGGCAAATACACCGCCGAGGAATTCCTCGGGCTTATCGTTTCTGCCTCAAATGCAGCTTTTAAGCTGTATGAGGCCGACGGCAAAACCGAGGTCACCTCCGGCCCGGTTTCGGCAGGCATGGTGCTGATCGTTACTTCCGAGGACGGCTCCAATACCGCGGTTTATTCCATACTGAACGAAAATATCGCAAAGGGTAAGGTGATAACCGCAAGCAGCTATCAGAATAAAGAGGACGGCGTTTTTCCGATCGCCAACGCCAACGACGGAGACACCTCTACCCGCTGGGCGGCGGGGTACACTGCCTCGGGAATCACCGAATATCCTCAGTCGGTGACCGTCGATCTGGGGAAGGCCTATTCCCTCAGTCGCATTGACATAGACTGGTTTACCGGCGGCAGCAAAAGCCGGAATTATTATTACACCGTGTCGGTCAGCGATTCTCCCGATGACGGTTATGTGAAGGTTGTAGATCGCAGTGCCAACACCGAAGTAGGAGCAATCAGCGATTCTCTGGGCGAGATAACAGCGCGGTATGTACGCATAGACGTGACCGGCAACAGCGAGTATGCAAACAACAAGACCACCGCTGCCTCGCTGTATGAAATCTATATTTACGGCCATGCGGACGAGGAAGAAACGCCGACGCCTGGGGTCCTTTTGGGAGATGTGGACGACGACGGCAAGATTACGGTCTCAGACGTGGTGGAGCTGCGCCGGCTGATCGTTGCGGGAGAGTATACGCAAAAACAGTTTGAAGCGGGAAACCTCGACGGCGACGAGGGGCTTTCGGTCTCAGACGTGGTAGAACTGCGCCGGCTGATCGTGAAAGGCAGCTGAAAAACGCCGGCGCTGTCCGGCCTTTGCCGATACGGAACACCGGCGGACATTTTTGCCGCCGGTGTTCCGGGCAGGGCAGGCGGCTTTGCCGTCGGACGCTCCGGGCGCGGCAGCGCCGGAAGCGCCCGGCCACGACATTGACATCCTGTTTTTAGTAAGAGGAGGTAAATGGTATGAAACAAAGAAGATGGATTGGCTTATTTTTGGCATTTTGCATCCTTTGCTCCTGCCTGTCGGCAGCCGGAGCCGCCGCAGAAGGCTGCGCGTCCGGCGTCTCCGATTCCGCCGCTGCAGAGGCATCTGCGGCGCAGGAATATCTCCGTACCTTCACCCCGGCGGAGGGCGCAGAAAAATGGGACGGGCAGTCCGCCGATACAAGCTGGTGGAACGCCGCGGACACGGAGTTTCATATCTCCGCCCCGGCGCAGCTTGCCGGCCTTGCCGCGTTGGTGAATGACGGCAATGATTTTTCCGGACAGACGGTATTCCTGGATCGGGACATCGACCTTGCCGGACAAAGCTGGACGCCGATCGGCCAGGTTACCGGCATCAACAATAACGCCGCCGTGACAGGCGTTCCGTTCGCGGGCAGCTTCGACGGTCAGGGACACAGGATTATCGGGCTGAAAATTGACATCGGCAGCGATATGGGTTATGGTCTTTTCGCTTTCAGTAAGGGAACCATTCGGAATGTCGGCGTTGACGAAACCTCTGTGATTGATCTGTCGGCGCTCACGCGCGACCTTACCGCAGTGGGGAGTATTGTCGGCTTCAACTACGGCGGGCTGGTCTCCAATTGCTATACGGCGGCGGTCTGCACCGACGAAGGAAACACGCTGTCGGTAGACCCCTGTATCGGCGGAATCGCCGGCATGAACGACTATAACGGGATTATTGAATACTGCTGGAATGAGGGCAGCATCACCCTCACCTTGTTAAAGGCACGGATCGGCGGCATCGCAGGTTCCAGCGTTTACACCCGCTCGGGGCAGGGGAAGAACAGCTATATCCGGTACTGCTACAACAAAGCGACGATCACCGCCTCTCAGTGCGACAATTTGGGCGGAATCGCCGGCTTCAGCCGGGCAAGCCATATTATTTACTGCTATAATGTCGGCGCGCTTACCTGCAATACGACGCCTCCCAAGCTGCCGAACACGGCGGGCATTGTCGGCGTAAAGAATACTTACGGCGGCAGCCAGATGTCTTATTGCTACAATGCGGGAACGGTCAGCAATAATGGGAAGAGTCAGTCGATCATCGGTTCCGGCAGCACGCCTACAAACTGCTATTACCTGACCGACTCGGCGAGTGAGGCGAACGGCGCGACCGCTCTGGATAAAGAAGAGCTGATTGCCGCCATGCTCGACATCGCCGCGTCGAGTGATCAGATCCGCTATGTTGCGGACACCAAAAATATAAACGACGGCTTCCCGGTGCTTTCGTGGCAGGTTCCGGACACGGCGCTGCAGATCGTATCGGTGGCAGAGCCGGCCGGCCTCTCGGTCGCCTACGGCACGGCGGCGGAGGATTTGGATTTACCCGGGACGGTTTCGGTTACACTGAGCGACGATTCCTCGGTGGAGCTTGAGGTAAGCTGGGACGTCTCCGGCTATGACAAAACGGCCCCGGGTGTGCAGGCGCTTACCGGTACGCTGAAGCTGACCGAGGGAATTGAAAATCCGGAAAATCTCACAGCCTCCATTCGGATTACGGTTGAGGAAGGAATGGCCGATTATACCAGGCTGAAAGAGCTGATGGCCGCCGTGCCGGAGGATTTTTCCGCTTACACCGCCGCCTCGGCCGAGGCTTTTCAGGCGTTTTATGCAAGCTTTGCGCCGGACATGACGCTGCGCGCGTCGCAGCAGGAGATTGTCGACGGTTATGTTTCCGCCCTTTCGGAAGCGCTGGCCGGTCTGGTTTTGAAATCGACCGGGATGGAGCTTACCATCAGCACGGGTATGGTGACCGCCGCGGCTGAGGGCAAGTACGATATTACCTGGAACGCCCGGATTTTACTGGATGAAGGGCTTACGGTCCCGGACATCAACGCGGCCGGTGTGCAGTTCAAGAACTATGGCGTGTACTACGGAACAAACGCGGATGTGCTGATCGACTATAAAAATGCGTCGGCCGATCAGATTCGGCAGGTCGTTTTTGCACAGGGGGAGGATGTCGATGTCTACACGTCCTATGGATTCCGGCTGAAGAACGTGGCGGAAAACCGGATGCGCGCGGCGATGTTCTATATTGAATACGAGCGCGAGGGGCAGAGCTATATCTTGCTCAGCACGTTGGATGAAGTGATCGCCGTAATTGCGGCGGAATAAAAACTGCCGGGTCGGCAAAAAAAGACCGGCTTCCGTTTGGCGGGGAGCCGTTCTTTTTTTGCTGCTGTACATTCGGATCGCCGGACGGGCGGCGGTAAGGCTTTTGAGGACGGAAAACGCCCGGTTCGGCCAAAAGGCAGACTTGAACGACCGAAGGTGCTTTTCTCCTTTGGCAAAATGCCGCCATCCGGCAAAGCGACGCGGCCGGGGATAAGCCTTGTGCCGGAGCGTCCGCCTTCTTGCGCTTTTGGATGGATTGTGGTAGAGTAAATTCGAAAAAACAGCCGCCTTTAATGGACGGCAAACCCGGGAGGTCCCTGTATGCTTCCGTTTTATCAGATGCGGTCGGAAAAAATCTTCGGGCACACCTGCAGCAACCCGCATTTTCCGCCGCATATGCATATCCAGCTTGAGATGTTTTATATCCGGGAGGGGGAGTGTGAAATCACCGTCAATCAGCAGACCTGGCTGATGAAAAAAGGCGACCTTGCGATTGTTTTCCCCAATTGTATACACAGCAGAGAAACTTCGTTGGGCAGTGCGGCGCTCACCATCACTGTCGTGGCCGTGAAGCCGGAAATGGCCGGAGATTTCAGCAATACCATACTCCATTACACTCCCGAAAATTCCTTTCTGTCCGCCGAGCAGGTCCCTGAAGAGGCTGTGCACGCCCTGCTTCAGCTGTATGAAATCAGCCGTGAGCCTGCGGACGACCGGAGTGAGGCGGCCTATCGCTCGGTTCTGATCAAATCGTATCTGCAGATTATTCTGGCTTTGGGGATTCCCTATCTCCGACTTGCGCCAAACACTTTGAAGGCGCACACGCTGATACAGCGGTCGGTCAATTATATTATGCAGAATTTTGATCAGCCGCAGCTCTCGCTGTCGGCGGTGGCCAAGGCGGTCGGCGCGACCAGGAACCATCTCTCGGCCGCTTTTTCCCGGCAGCTGAAGGTCGGGTTTAACCAGTATCTGAACAGCGTGCGGCTGAATTATGCGCAGGATATGATGCGCAATACCGACCGGTCGATTACGCAGATTGCCTTTGCCTGCGGATTTGGGACGCTGCGTACCTTCAACCGGGTTTTTAAAAGGTATTATCACATCACGCCCAGCCAGTTCCGCGCCCTGTCGGATGCCGAAGCTGCAAACATAGCAGTTTCGCAGACTTAGTTTGCTGCGGCTTCGGACTGCGGCGATTCTTTCGCCGGGAGGTGTCCGGCAGATGGCCTGCCTGCGGGAAAGAATGCCGCTTGCCGAAAAAACGCATAGCCTGTAAATCGCGCCGAGTCCGGTCTGCCTCTGGACTCGGCGCTTGATTTGTCAAGAGACCCCCGGCAATGCCGGGAGGGTGTTTGAAGTTTGGCAAAGATTCATAATTTTGATAAAGGGAATTTATCTCGCTTCACTTAAAGCAGCATTTTATAGCTCAAATCCATTCCCAGCGCGCCGAGCGGGGCGGTTATCAGTATGCCGAGCACGGCAACCGAAAGAATAATGCTCCCGCAGGAAAGCCCGAGACTTAACGGTACAGAGCCGATCGCAGCCTGCACAGTCGCTTTCGGAAGATACGCAATAATGCAGAAAAGCCGTTCCTTTATATTCAGCGGCGTTTTGGTGAGGCAGAGTGCCACGCCGACAGCGCGGAATGCAAGTGCAATAAATATCATGCCGACAGCCGCAATCCCGGCGCTCGGCGTATAGCGGATGTCCACCGCCGCACCGACCAGCACAAATAATATCACTTCGGCGGCAAGCCACAGCTTTCCAAACTTTTCCGACAGGCGCTTTGTCACGCAGTCGGCGCTCCTGATCTTCAACACGCAGGCCATACTGACCACAGCAAGCAGCCCCGAAACGGCGACCCACCGTTTTACCCATGCTTCGATCGCGATGAAAAGGAATGATACCCCAAGGATGATAATTACCTTTACGCTATTACGGATGTGATGCCCGCGCGCATATGCCTTTTCAAAAAACAGCGCCAAAAGAAGTCCGAATGCCGCACCGATTACAACGCCGAGGAGGATGGAAACCGGGATGTTGACAAAATCAAGCAGCTTTGCTTTCCCGCCCTGTGCCATACCGACAAAGGTGGTAAACAGTACAATAACGAAAATATCGTCGCAGGATGCACCTGCCGGGATGCGCTGCGGAATGCCTTTTTCGGTTCCGCGCTTTTCCTCCATCAGCCGCAGTATACGGGGGATAACAACGCCGGGCGAAACAGCGCCGAGCACCGCGCCCATTACTGCCGCCTCGATACGGGAAATATTCAAAAGCAGCGGCGCAAACAGCACATATCCGAGGATTTCAAAGCTTGCCGGAACAAAGGACATCAGCACAGCCGGCCGCCCGACTTTTTTAAGGTCGGATAAATCAAGCGACAGCCCGGCTTTGATCAGAATGATAATCAGCGCCATCTGACGCAGCTCCGGGGAGATACCGAGAATCTGCGGGTCGAGCAGATCGAGCAGATATGGTCCGAGCAGAATACCGGTGACGATCATGCCGACGATTCGCGGCAGACGTATTTTTTCACAGATTGCCGCGAGCGACAGTCCGACAAGAAAAATAAGCGACAGGGACGTTAACATGAAAATTCCTCCTAATAAACGCAGAAAAGCCGATGCCCCCTGCATAGTAAATGCAGAAGTCATCAGCCTTTTAAATCAGCGGTTTCGGCATGTGCCGGGGAGAACTTCATTCCCTGAATATAACTATAGTATAGAGTTTCGAAAAAAGTCAAGAGCGTTGGGCAAACCGCCGTTTTGCGGATTGAGGGGAAGGTGAGATTCCTGCGCCGTCTTGAAAACTGCCTTGTTTTGCCTGACCCGTTGTTTATTCTTAAAAGTACTGCCCGAAAGAGAGCTGCCGTCTGCTTGATGGCGGTTTTCCTTTTTCGGAAAGTGTTCGGGAAGTTATCAAGCCGCGAGTATAATCGAAGCAGTAGAAAAATTTCCAAAGAAGTGGTATAGTTTGAAGTGGTTAAGAGCGGCAAATTCAAACGTTGGCAGGTGCTTTGCATTTCTGCCCGTCAAAACCGTGTCTGCCCTCGTCAACCGATGGTAAAGAAAGACATTGCAGAATCGCATAAGCAGGAGGAAGAAGCGATGTTCAGACCGATCCGAAAAAAGAAAAACGATATCGGCGTAGAAGCCGCGGAGCAACTTTTGCTGCAATGCCGTCGAGGCGTTTTGGCAATGAGCGGCGCGGAGGGGTATCCCTATGCCGTCCCGATCAACTTCTGTTTTGATAAGGAAAGCTATAAAATCTATTTCCACGGTGCAAAAGCGGGCCATAAGGTCGATTCCCTGCGCGCTTTCGATAAGGTGTGCTTTACGGCTTACGGAAATGAAACCGTCAAGGAAGAGGTGTGGGCGCCCTTTTTGCAGAGCGTTGTCGTTTTCGGCAGGTGCCGGTTGGTTGAACCGGGCGAAAGAGCCACCGCACTGTTAAAGAAGCTTGCCATGAAATATTATCCCGAGGAGCGGCTTGCCGATGCGGAGATTGCCCGCGCGGGCAAAGCGGCACAGATGTTTGAAATCAAGATTGAACACCTCAGCGGCAAGGAAGTGCAGGAGCGGTAAATATGAACGGCATCGCCATGTGAAGATGGACGAATCTATGGAGTTGAAACAATGATTGATAAAATGCTTATTCGTGGAGCAAGGGTCCACAATCTCAAAAAGATAGATGTCGATATCCCGCTCGGAAAAATCGTGGGGATCGCAGGGGTGTCCGGCTCGGGAAAGTCATCGCTCGCATTGGGAGTACTTTATGCCGAGGGTTCGCGCCGCTATCTTGAAGCGCTTTCCACCTATACCCGCCGCAGAATGACGCAGGCGCCCAAGGCTGCCGTTGACGAGGTTTTGTATGTTCCCGCCGCACTTGCGATGCACCAGCGCCCCGGAGTGCCGGGTATTCGCAGTACCTTCGGCACGGGAACGGAGCTGCTCAACAGTCTGCGGCTGATGTATTCCCGCCTTGCCGAACACCGTTGCCCGAACGGGCATTATCTCGCGCCGTCGCTGCTCGTTGCCGCCGGGAAAGAACTGGTCTGCCCGGAGTGCGGCGTGCGTTTTTACGCGCCGTCCGCCGAAGAGCTGGCCTTCAATTCCCAAGGGGCGTGCAAAACCTGCGGCGGTACCGGAACCGTCCGCACGGTCGATATGGATTCTCTTGTTCCCGACGATTCGCTGACCATTGACGAGGGCGCAGTCGCCCCGTGGAACAGCCTGATGTGGTCGCTGATGACCGACGTCTGCCGGGAGATGGGGGTGCGCACCGACGTGCCTTTCCGCGATCTGACCGCAGAGGAACAAGAAATCGTCTATCACGGTCCTGCCGAGAAAAAGCATATATTTTATCATGCGAAGGGTTCGAACCAGGCAGGTGAACTGGATTTTACCTACTTTAACGCCGTTTACACCGTGGAAAACGCCCTTTCTAAGGTCAAGGACGAAAAGGGCATGAAGCGTGTGGAGAAATTTCTGAAAGAGGAGGTTTGCCCCGACTGTCATGGTACGCGATTGTCCGATGCGGCACGCGCACCGAAGCTGCGCGGCATTTCTCTGGCTGAAGCCTGCGCTATGACGCTGTCCGGTCTTGTGGAATGGGTGCGGGGCGTGCCGGACAGCCTGCCGGAGGAGATGCGCCCGATGGCGGCAAGTATCTGTGAGGCATTCCAAAATACGGCAAAGCGGCTGATGAATCTGGGACTCGGCTATCTGACCCTTGACCGTTCCGCCGCGACGCTTTCCACCGGCGAACGCCAGCGGATGCAACTTGCCCGCGCTGTTCGCAACCGCACAACGGGCGTTCTCTATGTGCTGGACGAGCCGTCTATCGGGCTGCATCCGTCCAATATTGTGGGGCTGACCGGAGTGATGCACGATCTGGTGGCCGACGGTAACTCCGTGATTCTGGTCGATCACGATACGCAGATTTTGAAAGAAGCCGACTGGGTCATCGAAATGGGTCCCGAAGCGGGTGCGGGAGGCGGGCGTGTCATTGCCGAAGGGACAATCCCCACGATCGAAGAAAACTCCGCGTCCCAGATCGGGCCGTTCCTGTCCGGCAAGGCCGAAACGATCATGCGGCAACGCGCCGAACAGGACAGGATTTTTGAAAATGGCAGAATCCGCCTTTCCACTTCTCAAATCCATACCGTCAAGCCGCTGGAGGTAGACATTCCGAAAGGGCGGCTGACCGTTGTCACCGGCGTATCGGGGTCGGGCAAAACAACCATGGTTCTGGAAAGCCTTGTTCCCGCGCTGGAAGCAAGTGTTGCAGGCACAGCACTTCCTGCACACATCCGGGAAATCCATGCCGACGGCATCTCCCATGTCAAGCTGATCGACGCAACCCCCATCGGAATCAATGTCCGCTCTACCGTTGCCACCTACGCGGGCGTGCATGACGAGCTGCGAAAGCTCTACGCCAGGTCGCCCGGTGCAAAGGAAAAGGGCTATGGGGCCGGCGATTTTTCCTACAATACAGGCTCTCTGCGCTGCCCCGGCTGTGACGGCACGGGCGTCGTGAGCCTTGACGTGCAGTTTTTGCCGGATGTGGATATTCCGTGTCCCGACTGCCGCGGCTCGCGCTATGCAAGAGCCGCTTATGATGTAAAGCTCACAAACAAGGCAGGCAAATGCGTGTCTTTGCCGGAGCTGATGGATATGGATGTAAATTCCGCTATTGATTTCTGCAAGGATATGAAAACCGTCAGCCAAAGGCTGCATGTTCTGAAACAGCTCGGTCTCGGCTATCTCACGCTCGGCGAAGAAACGCCGGGGCTTTCGGGCGGTGAGGCGCAGCGGCTCAAGCTGGCAAGCGAGATCGGCAAAACGCAGGAGGATTCGGTGTTCGTATTCGACGAACCGTCTATCGGGCTGCACCCGCTCGATGTTCAGGTGCTGCTCGGTGTCTTTCAGGCACTTCTTGACAATGGCGCTACGGTTGTCGTGATCGAACACGATCTCGATGTCATTCGCAATGCCGACTACATCGTCGACATGGGTCCGGGCGGCGGAAACGCAGGCGGACAGATCGTGGCGAGCGGAGCGCCCGACGAAATAAAGAAAAACGAAAGCAGCATAACGGGAAAGTATCTGTAGCATTGTTCTTAAAATCGGGTGCTTCAGCGGCAAAGAGGCGCGGGAGAAGTCCCCTTGAATAACTATATCAACAGAGCTGTATTACTTGGATATATCCTCGTAATGCGGCACGGCTTGATGGCTGGAAATTCGGATTATTATAAAAACCTCTTGACAAAACGGCCCGAACAGCGTATACTGACACACACTCCTTGCCCGGAACAAGAAATCCGGACATAATTTAATATGGTTATTACTGCCACCGGGTAGTAGGATGCAAAGCATTCGTTTACACATCGACAGGTCTTAGAAGATGTGTATGCGGGTGCTTTAATTTTTTTTGGAGGTTTTCAAATGAAAAGTGTAAAAAGGTTGATCGACTATTTCTCAAAAGGCGAGCTCCTGCTTTGGTGCTCGTCTGTGATTCTTATCGTGGTATCGTTCTGCGTGTTCGTCCGGGAGAATTTCCTGACCCTGGCGGCGTCCCTTGTCGGCGTCATCTCACTCATCTTCAATGCGAAGGGGAATCCGTTCGGGCAATTTCTGATGGTGATATTCAGCCTGCTGTACGGAATTATTTCGTTCACCTTCTCTTACTACGGCGAAATGCTCACCTATCTCGGAACGACGATGCCCATGGCGGTATTTGCGCTTATCTCATGGCTCAGAAATCCGCACAACGGCAACAAAGCGGAGGTGAAGGTGGGCAGCCTCGGCAAAAAGGAAATCGTGTTCATGTGGGTGGTGGCTGCCATAGTAACCGTCGCATTTTATTTCGTTCTGGACGCCTTCAATACAGCAAATATCGTGCCGAGTACAATCTCGGTCACGACGAGTTTTGTCTCCGTTTACCTGACTTTCCGGAGAAGCCCGTTCTTTGCGCTCGGATACGCCGCAAATGATGTTGTCCTGATCGTTTTATGGGTTCTTGCCAGCGTTGCGGACGCACGCTATATTTCGGCTGTCGTCTGCTTTGCCGCATTCCTCGTCAATGACATCTATGGATTTTTAAGCTGGCGGAAAATGAAGGAGTGCCAGAAGGCAGACAGCGCAAAGGCATAGGTACTTAGCGCGTTTTTAAGGACGGATATGGCACTGCCGAGCTGTGGCGTGCTGCAACCGCGGCGGCATCGGAGCAGCCGGCGAGGGCGGCATAAAACAGGGAATAATACCGCATCACACCCTGTTTAAAGTGTACAGAGGATACATTCAAAAAGCAGCCCTCGCAAAGAACAACATCTTTACGAGGGCTGCTTTGGCTCTCAATCGGCCTTTTTTGAAAGTGTCCTTATGTGCGCTTTAATTCCAATCGGTTTTCGGGCATAGAAAATGCCACCGTAATTCTATCAAAATTACGATGGCATTATGGTGCCGGTGGCGGGGGTCGAACCCGCACGGTGTCGCCACCACTGGATTTTGAGTCCAGCACGTCTGCCAATTCCATCACACCGGCCTATCTACAGACAGCAAAGGTATTATACAACAACCCATATCCAAAAATCAAGATATATTTTTGGCATACGACATATTTTTGGCGTACGGGTTTTTTTGCTGCCGCAAGCCGCGCGTCGGCGCTTTTTGTAACCCCACTCTGCCCGCCGGGAGAGGAGGGCTCCCTCCCTTTGCGGTAAACGGCGCGGGAGAGGTTGGCACAATGTTCTTTTCTGCCTGCGGTTTTGTTCTGCAAATTTCGCAATTGCGGCAAATGCGTGAGAAAGTTGCAGTCGGCCGGTTGACTTTGCGCCCGGATTTCTACTATAATAAATGCGTTGCTTTTCCGGCTTTTGTCCAGAGGGCGTCGACCGTTGCCAAAGGCGCGCTGCCAATCCGCTGCGGTTTGGCGCAAATCCGGATAAAACCGCCGCAAAATCACCCAATGTTTCCCGGCCGTCTGCGGCCTTGGGATGGAGATGTTTTTATGACGCATTTTATAAAGCGGACCTGGGCGGAAATCGACCTGGATGCCGCTGCCCATAATTTTTCTGTAATACGCCGTGCCGCGGGAGAGCGGGCAGTCGTCGCGGTTGTCAAGGCGGACGCCTACGGCCACGGGGCGGCGCGCATGGCGCGGCTGTATGACGCTTTGGGCGTGGAGCGGTTCGCCGTCTCGAATATAGAGGAGGCGGCCGAGCTGCGCCGCGCCGGACTGCGCCAGCCGATCCTCATCCTCGGCTATACCCCGGCGGAGGAGGCGGCTGCCCTCCACAAATGCGACGCGATTCAGGCGCTGCTGGACATGGCCTATGCAAAGAAGCTGTCGGCGGCCGCGCTGCGCGCCGGGGTGGAGGTCAAAATCAGCCTCAAGCTGGACAGCGGCATGGGACGAATCGGCTTCGACTGCCGGAGTGAGACGGCGCTGCCGGAAACGGTGCGCCTCGCGGCGGAGGCGGCGCGGCTGCCCGGCCTCCTCTGTGACGGGGCCTTTACGCATTTTGCGGCGGCCGATCGGGACAGCGATCCGGATGGCGTATTTACGGCCGGGCAGCGTGCCCGCTTTTTCGAAGCGGTGGAGGGAATCCGCGCCGCCGGCGTCCGGCTGCCCTTTGTGCATTGCTGCAACTCGGCCGGAACCATGCTGCAAACCGAAAAACCGGGAGACGGCGTGCGCGCCGGGATTATCCTGTACGGCCTGACGCCCAGCCCGGGGCTGGAGTTTATAAAGGACTTTCGCCCGGTGCTCTCCCTTTACTCGACCGTGTCCATGGTCAAAACCATCCGCGCGGGGGAGTCGGTCAGCTATGGCCGCACCTTTACCGCCGAGCGGGAGATGACGGTCGCCACGGTGTCGGCCGGATATGCCGACGGCTATCCGCGCGCTCTCTCCAATAAAGGAAGGGTGCTGATCCGGGGGAAATTTGCATCGGTCATCGGCCGGGTCTGCATGGATCAGTTCGTTGTGGATGTTTCCGCCATCCCCGGCGTGGAGGAGGGGGACCGCGTGACCCTGATCGGCCGGGAGGGGGAAAACGCCGTCCCGGTGGAGGAGATTGCCGCCCTGACCGGCACGATTAACTATGAGGTTGTCTGCGACATCGGGTATCGCGTGCCGCGTATCTATATGCAAAACGGCGAGGTGGAGAGTGTTCTGGATCACCTTGTCCGAGGTTCAATATAAAAAATCGGATTTTGCACAGATTTTAACAGAAGAAATTTCAATATTCAACAGGAGAAAAGAGGAACGCATATGAAAATGAAGCTGCATCATCAGGATCAAACCAGCCTGCACATCGGCTGCGAACCGCCGCGGAGCTATTACATCCCCTACGGGCTGCCCGGCACGGCCGCCGCGATGGAGCGGGAGAAATCCGACCGCCTCCGCCTGCTGGACGGGGAGTGGGCTTTTTCCTACTACGGCAGCCTTGCGGACATCCCCGACTCTGTGCTGAAGCCGGAGGCCAACATCGGCGCGTGGGATCGGATTCCGGTGCCCTCCAACTGGCAGCTGCACGGGTATGACCGCCCGCAGTATCTCAACACCCGCTATCCCTTCCCAATAGATCCGCCCTTCGTGCCGGACGATACGCCGGTCGGCGTCTATGCCCGGAACTTCACCCTGACGCAGGAGTGGGACGGCTTGCAGAAATACCTGGTGTTCGAGGGGGTGGACTCCGCCTTTTATCTCTACATCAACGGGCGGCAGGTCGGCTACAGCCAGGTGGCGCACATGACCAGCGAGTTTGAAATATCCCAGTACCTGACGGGCGGCACCAACCGCATTGTCGTCCTGGTAATGAAGTGGTCGGACGGCAGCTATATGGAGTGTCAGGATAAATGGCGGCTGTCGGGCATTTTCCGCAGCGTGTATCTTCTTGCCCGGCCGAAGGGGCATCTGCGCGACATTTCGGTAACGACTGAGCCGGCGCCCGACCTGCGCAGTGCCAAGGTGCGGGTAGCGCTGGATATGCTGAACCCGGATGAGGCGCGGCTCACCCTCACAAGCCCGACAGGGGAGGAGGTCGGCACGGCGCGTCCCGACGCCGACGGCCTCGCCGAAATTACGGTGGAATCTCCGATCCTCTGGAGTGCCGAGTCGCCCTCTCTCTACACCCTGATGGTGGAGGCGGCGGGGGAGTACATTCCCGAGCAGGTCGGCATCCGCAGCGTCTCGATTGAGGACGGCATTTTCAAGGTGAACGGCCGCGCCGTAAAGCTGAAGGGCGTAAACCGGCACGACTTCGACCCCTATCGCGGGTATGCCTGCACGCCGGAGACAATGCAGGCTGATATTTTCCTGATGAAGCAGCACAACGTCAACGCCGTGCGCACCTCCCATTACCCCAACGATTCGCGCTTTTTGCAGCTTTGCGACCGCTACGGCCTCTATGTGCTGGATGAGGCGGACATTGAAGCCCACGGCATTTGGGAGCTGGACTCGGGCGACTGGCTTTCGGACAATCCCGACTGGACGGACATTCGAAAGATCGGAAGAGCGTCGTGTAGGGAAAGAGTGTAGATCTCGGT
>UQRS01000005.1 GCA_900543525.1 uncultured Oscillospiraceae bacterium | reverse complement strand
AAAACTGGTTTGTTTTGCAGGTGATCTTGTAAACAAAAGTGGAAAAGCAAATCGCCTTTTGACCGGAGGCAGAGCATTGCCTGCGGCTTCGGCCTTTGGACGGCGGTGCGTCTCGGTTTTGCGCGCTAAAAGCAGATCGGCCGGTTTTGCGGCCGGTGATTCGGGCATGAAAAACACCTCCCGCCTGTAGGGGAAGCTGCAGGCGGGAGGTGTTTTTCATTATTCTTTTTGCGGGATACCATCGCTGTCAGGCGTGCTTGCCCTTGTTAACCGATGGCAGGCTTCGATGGAACCAAAGCCTTTTTATGTGCGGTTTGAAGCGATAGGGTTAAGAGGCCGCAATCAGATCCTTCATATTATACAGCCCCGGCGCTTTGCCGTGCATAAAGACGGCGGCCGATACAGCCCCGACGGCAAAGACCTCCTTCGAGCGGGCGGAGTGGGAGAGGGTGATAATCTCATCCCGGCCGGCGAAGATCACCTGATGTTCACCGACGATGGTGCCTCCGCGGATGGCGTGCATGCCAATCTCCTTCTTCTCGCGCTTTTTGCGGCGGTCGTGCCGGTCATAGACCAGCGAGCAGGGAGAGTCCAGCGCCTCATTTATACCGTCGGCCAGCATGACGGCCGTTCCGCTCGGAGCGTCGATTTTCTGATTGTGGTGGGCTTCGACAATCTCAATATCAAAGCTGTCCCCAAGGATGGAGGCCGCTCTTTTCGACAATTCCACCAGCAGGTTAATTCCAAGCGACATGTTGAAGGAAAAGAAAACAGGAATGCTCGCCGAGGCGGCCTTGATCTGTGCGATCTGCGCGTCGGTGTACCCGGTGGTCGCAAGTACCGCCGGCACCCGGTTTTTCAGTGCAAAGTCGAGGATGCCCTCCAACGCCGAGGGGTGGGAAAAATCAATGATGGCGTCGACCGGCTCGGTTACCTCGGCCGGGGTATGCCAGGTCGGGAAATCCGCCTCTTTGTCCGAAACATCCACGCCGGCGGCGATCACCACATCCTCCCGCCGGGAGACGACGTCGGCAATCACGCGGCCCATTTTGCCAAAGCAGCCGCACAGTAAAATTTTTGTCATCCTTTTCATCGTCCTTTTCGTTTTTGTGCAGGTGGTCGCCGCACACTGCATAAGAGAATTCCGCGTTTTCTAAAGCGGTTGCCCGGGTCAGATCAGGCCAAGCTCTGCCATACGCATCTTCAGGATGCCGCGCGCCGAATCGCTCATCGGTGCGAGGGGGAGGCGGCACTCGCCGAAGCCCTTACCCATGAGGTTGAGCGCCGTCTTGACCGGGATGGGGTTGACGTCGCAGAAGAGCGCCTGAATCAGGTAAATCAGGCGGATCTGCAGCTCGCTCGACCCGGCGACATCGCCGTCAAAGAAGCGCTGGCAGATGTCGTGCGTCTCCCGCGGCATGATGTTGGAGAGAACCGAGATCACGCCCGAGCCGCCCATGGCGAGGATCGGGGTAATCTGGTCGTCGTTTCCGGAGTAGACGGCGAGGTTGTCGCCGCAGAGATTTCTTGTAGCGGCAAGGGCTGCGATGTCCCCGTTCGCCTCCTTCGTGGCGACGATGTTCGGGTGCTTGCACAGCTCGGCATAGGTGGCTGGCTGAATGTTGCAGCCGGTGCGCGAAGGCACATTGTAGAGGATAATCGGGGTGTGCACCCGATCGGCAACATAGTGGTAGTGGGCAATCAGCCCGGCCTGCGACGTCTTGTTATAATACGGGGTAACCATCAGCAGTCCGTCGACGCCGAGCGCCTCCGCGTCGTTGGAAAGCTGTACAGCATAACGGGTATCGTTGCTGCCGGTGCCCGCAATGACCGGCACACGGCCGGCAACTCTCTTGACGCAGGTTTCGATCGTGCGGAGGTGCTCCTCATGATCCATGGTGGCTGCCTCGCCTGTCGTGCCGCAGACAATGATGGCGTCGGTGCCGTTTTCAATCTGATAATCAATAAAGCTTTCAAAAAGCGGATAGTTGATCGAGCCGTCCTCGTGCATCGGGGTGGCGATGGCTACGCCGGCGCCTCTGAATATTTCTCTCTTCATAAAGCTACTGTTTCATCCTTTCATAAAAGGGGGAAGGCGGTATCCTTCCGGTTGTTCAGTCCATGTACCCTTCCGCACAGAGCAGCTCGGCCAGCAGTACTGCGCCGCCGGCGGCTCCGCGAAGCGTGTTGTGGGAGAGGCAGACAAACTTATAATCGTACTGGGTATCCTCGCGCAGGCGGCCGATCGATATGGCCATACCGCCCTCCAGATCGCGCTGGAGCTTGGTCTGCGGGAGGTTATCCTCCTCAAAATAATGCAGGAACTGCTTCGGCGCGCTGGGGAGGGAAAGCTCCTGCGCCCGGCCGGAGAAGTTCTTCCAGGTATCCAAAATCTCCTCCTTCGAGGGCTTTTGCTCAAAGCTGGCAAAGACCGCCGCCATGTGGCCGTCCGAAACCGGCACCCGCAGGCACTGTGCCGTAAAGGCCGGTGCATCGGCGTTTACAATCCGGTCGCCCTCGACATGCCCCCAGATTTTGAGCGGCTCAAGCTCGGATTTCTCCTCCTCGCCGCCGATGTAGGGGATTACGTTGTCCAGAATATCGGGGAAGGTCTCAAAGGTTTTGCCGGCGCCTGAAATGGCCTGATAGGTGCAGACCAGCGCCTTCTTCACGCCAAAACGGTTGAGCGGGAAGAGGGCGGGGACATAGGACTGCAGCGAGCAGTTCGACTTGACAGCGACAAAGCCGCGCTTTGTGCCCAGGCGTTTTCGCTGCGCCTCAATTACCCGGATGTGGTCGGCGTTCAGCTCGGGGATGACCATCGGGACGTCAGGGGTGTGCCGGTGGGCGCTGTTGTTGGAGATTACCGGGCACTCCAGCTTGGCGTAAGCATCCTCAAGCGCTTTGATTTCGTCTTTTTTCATATCGACCGCGCAGAAGACAAAGTCGACCATACCGGCGATTTTCTCTTTATCTGCGGAAGCGTCGAGGATCACCATGTCGGCCATCTGTTCCGGCATCGGCGCTTTCATGGCCCAGCGGGAGCCGACCGCCTCTTTATACGTTTTGCCGGCCGAGCGAGCGCTGGCGGCGAGCGCGGTTACATGAAACCAGGGGTGCTTTTCAAGCAGAGTGGCAAACCTCTGCCCGACCATACCCGTGGCGCCGATGATTCCGACGTTGTAGCTTTTCATTTTCAATCACAGTCCTTTTATGTTAATATATTTTTTATCGCAGTGGGTAGAAAGCCCGGCCTTCAAACAGCTGCGCGAAACCGGTGGAAAAGCACCCCCGCTCCTGCAGGAGGAGGCGGACGCGCCAAACGCCCTTTTCGCCAAATATTGACGGGCAATAAAAAAACCGGTTGCGAACCGGCTGCTTTTGCAATATAATAGGGGACAGGCGTTTAGCCGTTTTCCCCAACGATTGCGAATCGCCGATAGCGCTCCATCAAAAGCCTTGATGACAATCCGCAGGTTCTTCACCGGCGGACCAGAGGCGGGGATGCCGTACCCGCTCTTCGGCAGCCGCACCTTTCGCAAATCCCTCAAGCGGTCCGGCCGACCTTGGGACAGGTTACTCATCTTGGCTGCGCCTCTATCTACTACAGTATATTCAATTTTTCTTTATATTAACACCATCTACATACTTTGTCAAATATTTTTTCTTGCGATGCGGCGTGGTTCGGCCGGCTGCCTTCGTCCGGTCGGATTTTGCCCCGTATATTTAAAGGAGTTATCAAAATGAACAAGAGTGATTTTTATTACGATCTGCCAAAGGAGCTGATTGCGCAGACGCCGATCGAGCCGCGGGATCACTCCCGTCTGCTGGCGATGGATCGGCAAAGCGGCGCGCTCTGCCACCGGCATTTTTATGATCTTCCGGAGTTTTTGCGAAAGGGAGACTGCCTCATCCTCAACGACACGCGGGTGCTGCCGGCTCGCATTTTCGGCGTGCGGGAGGATACCGGCGCCGTGGTGGAGTTTGTTTTGCTGAAACAAACCGGGAATCTGGTTTGGGAGTGCCTGGCCGGCCCGGGGAAAAAGGCGAAGCCGGGAACGTGTTTCTCCTTTGGAGAGGGGCTGCTGACCGGCGAGGTGCTCGACGTGACCGAGGGGGGCAACCGCGTTGTCCGGTTTTGCTGTGACGGCGTGTTTTTCGACGTTCTCGACCGGGTGGGGCAGATGCCTCTGCCGCCCTATATCACCGAAAAGCTGGAGGATAAGGAGCGCTATCAGACCGTCTATTCCAGGGAGCTTGGCTCGGCGGCCGCGCCGACTGCCGGCCTGCATTTCACGCCGGAGATGCTGCGAAAAATTGAGCAGAGCGGAATTTCCATCGGCTATGTGACGCTGCATGTCGGCCTCGGCACCTTCCGTCCGGTCAAGGCGGAGGATATCACGCAGCACCAGATGCACTCCGAGCATTATCACATGCCGAAGGAGACGGCCGACCTCATCAACCGGACCAAGGCGGCCGGCGGCCGGGTGATCTGCGTCGGCACGACCAGCTGCCGCACAGTGGAGAGCGTGGCCGCCACAGGGGAGATTTGCGAGCGCACCGGAGATACAAGCATTTTTATTTACCCGGGCTATACATTTAAATGTATGGATGGACTGATTACCAACTTTCATCTGCCCGAAAGTACGCTGATCATGTTGGTTTCGGCCTTTGCTGGGTACGAAAACACCATGCATGCTTATAAAATCGCCGTGGAGGAGCGGTACCGCTTTTTCTCCTTTGGCGACGCAATGTTTATTGGGTGAGTAAAAGTTTTGGGCGTAAAAATTCCCCCTCCGGGAGAGGGAGAGGCAGTTTGCCTCGCGGCATAAAGTTCATCGAATATTCATTTTATCTTCATGACTGTTTCAAAATTCAGCGGTATAGTATAGTCACAGCAAAGAACTGCTGTGACTCCTCTTTTCATTTTCATTCCTCTCTTTTTTCATTTTGCACACTTCCTAATGCTGAAGCGAGCCGCCGGTTTCCTGTAAAAAACAGGAGATCGGCGGCTCGCGTTTTGCATAAAATTCGGAGGGGCGAATTGGTGGATTTATCTAAAAATATTCTGGGAAACCGGTTGCAATCACCGATTGAATATAGTATAATGAATTCTAAATATTTTTACGTCGTGCCTTGTGCCGTACACCTGCCGCGCGGCTATAAAAAATCGTATAAATCCCGGGCTGCCTTGATGACGGCCGCTCCGGCGATTTCAGAATAATGGAGGACAACTTAAAATGCCTTTGGAAAGACATGAAACCGAATATATGCCGGTGCTGGCGCTGCGGGGACTCAACCTGTTTCCGCATGTGCTGCTGCATTTTGACGTCGGGCGGAAAAAGTCGATCAACGCCCTGAACCTCGCCATGGCGGGAGATCAGAGGATCTTCCTGACCGCGCAGAAAGACATCACCGAGGACGATCCGGAGGCGGAAAGCCTCTATCGCGTGGGCTGCGTTGCAAAAATCAAGCAGATTCTGCGCGGCTCCGGAGATATTGTGCGCGTCACGGTGGAGGGGGAAAGTCGCGCGGTTGCGCTTTCGATCGACGCGGGAGAGGTCTGCTTCATGGGGCAGATCGAGGAGCGCCCCAGCAAAAATCCCCGGGTGGCGGCTGACTATAAAACCGCGCTGATCCGCCATGTCCGCACGCTGTTTGGAGAATATGCCTCCCTCTCGCCCAAGATGCCGCCGGACATCGGCATGCGCGTCATGGGGAGTGAGGATCCCGATTTTCTTTCGGATTTTATCGGCTCGAATATTGCGATTTCGCTGGAATACAAGCAGGAGCTGCTGGAGGAGTTCAATCCCGTAAAGCGGTTGGAGGCTTTGGCGGGTATGCTGCTTAGTGAGTGCGATTACCTCCGTCTGGAGAACGAGATCGGCGAAAAGGTGCGGGAGCAGATTGATGAAAACCAGCGGGATTACTACCTCCGCGAGCAGCTGAAGATTATCAGCGACGAGCTGGGGGAGGAGGAGTCTCCGGATGTGGAGGCGGACGCCTACTGCGAAAAGATCGACAGGCTTTCTGCCCCGGACGAGGTAAAGGAAAAGCTGAAAAAAGAAGTGGACAAGCTGCTGAAAATGCCGCCCGGCTCGCATGAGGGGACGGTTGTGCGCGGCTATCTCGACACCTGTATCGAGCTGCCCTGGGGCATTTATACCGAGGATAAGATCGACATCGAAAAGGCGCGCAAAATCCTCGACCGCGATCATTACGGGATGGAGAAGGTCAAGGAGCGCATTCTGGAGCTGCTGGCGGTCTATCGCCTGAATCCGGAGATTAAGGGGCAGATCATCTGCCTGGCCGGCCCTCCCGGCGTGGGAAAGACCTCGATCGCCAAATCGGTCGCCGCCTGCATGGAGCGCAAGTATGCCCGCATGTCACTCGGCGGCGTGAGCGATGAGGCTGAGATCCGCGGCCATCGCCGCACCTATATCGGCGCGATGCCCGGCCGGATCATGAACGCCATTAAGCAGGCCGGAAGCAGCAACCCCCTGATCCTGCTGGATGAGGTGGACAAGCTCGGCCGGGATTATAAAGGCGACCCGGCCTCCGCCTTGCTGGAGGCGCTCGACAGCGAGCAGAACAGCACCTTCCGCGACCGCTTTATCGACATGCCCTACGATTTGAGCAAGGTGCTGTTTTTGACCACGGCCAACGATCTTTCAACCGTGCCGGCGCCGCTGCTCGACCGGATGGAGGTTATCGAGCTTTCGAGCTATACCCGAGAGGATAAATTTCGCATTGCCAAAGGGTATCTTGTCAAAAAGCAGTTTGCAAAGCACGGGCTTTCCTCCAAAACCTGTCGGATTGACGACAGCGCGCTGTACGGCCTGATCGACGGCTATACGAGGGAGGCGGGCGTCCGCAGCCTCGAGCGCAGCATCGGCACCCTCTGCCGTAAGGCGGCCGTCCGCCTGGTCGAGGGGGAGGTTAAGAAGGTCGTTTTCAAGGCGACCGATCTTGAAAAGCTGCTGGGGCCGAAAAAGTACAAGGGAGATCTGCTTCTGGCGGAGGATGAGGTCGGCACGGTCAACGGACTGGCCTGGACCTCGGTCGGCGGAGAGCTGATGCAGCTGGAGGTTTCGGTTCTCGACGGAAAGGGCGCGATTGTGCTGACCGGCTCGCTCGGCGATGTGATGCAGGAGTCGGCCAAAACCGCTGTCAGCTACATCCGCAGCGTGGCTGAGAAGCTCCGCCTGCCGGCGGATTTTTACAAGCATAAGGATATTCACATTCACGCAACCGAAGCGGCGGTGCCCAAGGATGGCCCGTCGGCCGGCGTGACCATGGCGACCGCCCTGGCCTCTGCGCTGACCGGCATTCCCATCCGGCGGGACGTCGCCATGACGGGGGAGATCAGCCTGCGCGGCCGGGTACTGCCGATCGGCGGCCTGAAGGAGAAGTCCATGGCCGCCTACCGCGCGGGGGTAAAAACCATCTTTATTCCGGCGGAAAACCTCCCCGATCTGGCCGAGGTGGATGAGGCGGTCAAGGCTGCTGTGCAGTTTGTACCGGCCGAAAATGCCTGGACGGTCATCACCGGCGCGCTGAGTCAGCCGATCCCGGCCTCTCCCGAGCAGGAGAAGCCGAAAACCGGCAAGCCTAAACGGCCGGTTGCGGCATCCGCCGTGCCGGAGGCAGGAGGGCGCCGCAATGAATTACAATAACGTCAGTTTTGAGATGGCGGTAGGCACCGCCTCTCAGCTTATACCGGGCGACTTGCCGGAGGTTTGCTTCTCCGGTCGGTCGAACGTCGGCAAATCCTCTTTGCTGAACCGCGTCCTCGGGCGCAAGGCTTTGGCGCGGGTGAGCGGCCGGCCGGGCAAAACGGCGACCATCAATTTCTATCGGCTGGAGGGGTTGCGTCTGGCCGATCTGCCGGGCTACGGCTTCGCCAGAGTCGCGAAGAGCGAGAAGCTCCGCTGGGGTGAGCTGATGGAGGCCTACTTCAGCGGCGACCGACCGATCGCGCTGGTGATCCAACTGATTGATATGCGCCACAGCCCGAGTGAGGATGACCTCTCCATGCTGCGGCTGCTGTGCAGCGAGGGGCTGCCGTTCGCCGTCGCGCTGACCAAAAGTGATAAGCTGAACGTCTCCGAACGGACGGCGCGGCTGAAGGCGCTGGAAACCGAGCTGGATTTTTTGCCGCAGGGGACGCCGGTGATCCCTTTCTCCGCCACGAAGGGGGAGGGAGCGGAGGAGATTCGCGCGCTTTTGGAGGCGGCGGCCAACACGGCAAAGTAGCGAAAAATGTATTTGCATGGCGGACAACCGGATGGGACGGACGATCGGATAATCGGACGGAAAGCCTTCGGTTTTGCACCGCCTGTGTGGAAAGGTGTGGGATAGAAAATGATCAGCAATTGTCTTTCGGTAAATGAACAGGGACACCTGACCGTCGGCGGTGCCGATACGGTTGAGCTGGCTCGGGAGTACGGCACGCCCCTCTATGTGATGGATGAGGAGACGATACGTACCGCCTGCCGGCAGTTCAAGGCCTCGATTGATCGGAATTATGGCAAAGGCGTGCCGCTTTACGCGAGCAAGGCTTTCTCCTGCAAGGAGATTTATCGCATCATCGAGAGTGAAGGGCTGGACGCCGACGTCGTCTCCGGGGGAGAGATTTATACTGCGCTGGCGGCCGGCTTCCCGGCGGAACGAATGTTCTTTCACGGCAACAACAAATCGCCCGAGGAGCTGGAACTGGCGCTGCGGGAAAATGTCGGCCGCATTGTGGTGGACAACTTGACCGAGCTGCAGCTGCTGGAGGAGTTGGCGGCAAAACTTGGCAAGCGGCCAAAAATCCTCTTCCGTATCAAGCCGGGCGTTGACGCGCACACCCACGACTTCATCCGCACCGGGCAGATCGACAGCAAGTTTGGTTTCGCGATCGAGAATGGAGAGGCGATTGCCGCCGCCAAAGCGGCCGCCGCAGCCGAGCAGATCGAGCTGGTGGGCGTACACTGCCACATCGGGTCGCAGATTTTTGAGCTGGATCCCTTTATCCTCGCCGCGAAGATTATGGTGGAGTTTATGGCGCAGGTGCGGGAGGAGACAGGGCTTACCCTCTCGGAACTCAACCTCGGCGGCGGGTTCGGTATCAAGTATCTGGAGAGCGACTCGCCGCGGGAATACGACGCGTTTATGGATGCCGTCTCGGCGCAGATTCATGCTTCATGCACGGAGCTTGGGCTGGAGCAGCCGGCCGTTTTCATCGAGCCGGGACGTTCTATCGTGGGGCCGGCCGGCCTCACCCTCTACACCGTCGGCGCGATTAAGGAGATTGCGGGTGTCCGCACCTATCTTTCGGTTGACGGCGGCATGACCGACAACCCGCGGTACGCGCTTTATCAGGCGCCGTATGAGGCGATTGTGGCCAACAAGGCTGACGCACCCCGCGATTTTGAAGTGACCATCGCCGGCAAGTGCTGCGAGAGCGGCGACCTGATTCAGGAGCACACGAAGATTCAGTGGTGTGAGAGCGGCGATCTGCTGGCGGTTCTGGCTACCGGAGCCTATAACTACTCGATGGCCAGCAACTACAACCGCATTCCCCGGCCGGCCGTCGTGATGGTGAAGGATGGAAAGCCTCGCCTGATCGTCCGGCGGGAGAGCTATGAGGATTTGATCCGCAACGATCTGTAAATCGAAAAACAGAAAAGGAAAGGCTGTGCTGAAAAGGCGCGGTCTTTTCTTTTTTGCCTTGGGCAGGGGAGGGTAGGCGCGCCCCCCCAAAAAAGTGCGCCGTCGGTGACGAGAGGAAAAGCGCTTTACCCGACGGGCGCAATCGGCGCCGGCGGCTGCACTCCCGATAGATTTTGGCACCTCACTTTGTTCCCAGCTGCTTTCGGGAGCGAAAGGAGCGGCGGCAGTAAGGCGGGATTAAGAAGAAGGGAGGCCGCCCGGTTTCCGTCCCGTACCTCCTCAAAAAAACGCATTTTCCTGCTGCCGATCGCGTCGGCTTGAGGTGAGAAAAAATTTGATCATTTTGGATTTGGATTTCTCTCACAACTGCCAAATGTGGGATTTTCAGCCGGTTTACATTCTACATCCTGTGGTTTACATAATATAGTTTACATAACATTTAGACGGATTTACATAAATCGGTTGACAGCGGGCAGCTTTTGGTGTATAAATATAGTTGTGGCTTTTCGAAAGCTGAAAAACATTGAATTACAGTTGTTTTTGGAGATTGTGAAAATGGAAATTGAACAGGTTGGATTTATCGGCTGCGGCAACATTGCCGACGCCATCATCGGCGGAATGGTCGGTTCGGGTTACATAAAATCGGAAAAGATTCTGGCTTATGACCTGGATGGAGCAAAGGCGTTTCGCCTTTCCGCAACATATGGCGTAGCGGCTGCGAAGTCGGCGGCAGATGTTGTAAACAATTGCAAATACGTCTTTTTGACGATCAAGCCTCAGGTATATGAGGCGGTGCTGGATGAAATTTCCGGCTTTGTTACGTCGGCACACTGCCTGGTAGATGTGGCGGCCGGCGTCACCACCGATTATGTGAAGAAGCAGATCGGCTGGGATTGCAAGGTAATCCGGGTCATGCCGAACACCCCCCTGCTGACCGGGAACGGCGCGTCGGCGCTGGTCAAGCTGCCGCCCGTCTCGGATGAGGAGTTCCGTTTTGTCCGGGGCGCTTTTGACGCTTCCGGCGTCACGGTCGAGGTGGAGGAGAGTATGATCGACGCCGTGATTGCGGTCAGCGGCAGTGCGCCCGCCTTTGTTTTCCGCTTTGCGAAAAACGTGATCGAGAGCGGTGTGGCGGCCGGCCTCCCGGAGGAGGCGGCAACCCGCCTAATGGCGCAGACGCTGATCGGCAGCGCACACATGATTCTGGAAAGCGGCATGTCTCTGGACGAGCTGATCAAGATGGTCTCTTCTCCCGGCGGCACAACGGTGGCCGGCCTCTCGGCTATGGAGGCGGCCGGTTTTGATAAAGCGGTGCGCGAAGGGGCGGACGCCTCGATTGCTCGCTCGATTGAGATGCGGCGGTAGAGCGGAAAAGGCATATATCTCGTCCGGTTTTCATAGTATTCAGCAGGACAACGTAATGCTGGAGGCTTGTGAAAACATGAAGAATTTTTCGGTTGGCGTGGATCTTCGCAAATGGAAGCTTGGCAGGCGGCATCTCTCGGACAACCTGCCGGAGATGGGGAGCATCAAGCTCTATTTTCTGGCCGCCTGCTTCATCATCGGCGTCGGAGTGGGCGCGCTCTGCGTCCGTGCGGGCGGCGTCTTGGCCGAAACGGTCGGCAGCAGCACTCTCTCCATGCTGGAGGGGCGGCGCGCCTCCGGCTTTTTCGGCGTAACGCTTTCCTCGCTTGCTTCGCTGCTGCCTTACTTTGCCGCTGCATTTTTGGCCGGGCTGTTTGTACCCGGACCGGCCGTGGTTCCCGCGATTCTGGTTTTCAAAGGGCTGGGATACGGGGCGAGTGCCGGGTACCTTTACGCCGCCGGCGGTTTCGGCGGCATGTGGATCAATCTGCTGATTCTGTTTCCCGCGGCGGTGGGAGGGACGATGGTTCTCCTCCTGGCTTATCGGGAGGCGTTCAGTTTTTCCACCCTTTTGTTTTCGGGCACCATTTTGGGAAAGGAAAACAACCTCGCTGCAAATTTTAAGATTTATTGTTTCCGGTTTCTTGTGATTTTTGGATTGCTGATGCTGGTCGCTTTGCTCGACAGCATTGCTTCGGCCGCTTTTTTGGGAAGGCTTTCCTTTTGACCGGATTGAACGGGTGTGGAGTGTTAAGATGACGGACTATATCGCTGAGTTTGAGGGCTATTTAATCAATGACAAACAGGTCTCCAGCAACACGCTGGAATCTTACCTTCGGGATATATCGCAGTTTGCTGTTTATGCCGCCTCCAAGGGGCTTACGTCCGCTTCTGCGGCCGGCGCGGCCTTTATCTCGGAGTATATCGCCCTGCTCAGCGCGGAGGGTCGGTCGAACGCCACGCTTACCCGCGTGTCGGCCTCACTCCGCTGCTATTATCAATACCTGCTTTCCTGCGGCATTGTGACCGCCAACCCGGCCAAGGGGATCAAGCTTGCTAAAGCGGAAAAGAAGCTGCCGGAGATTCTCACCGGGAAGGAGATCACGCTGCTGCTCTCCCAGCCGGACATTGTGGATTCGAAGGGCTGCCGGGACAAGGCGATGCTCGAGCTGCTGTACGCGACCGGCATCCGGGTGACCGAGCTGATTGATCTGAAGATACACGATTTCAATCCGGAGATTGGCATTCTCCACCTGCATAACAAAAAAGGGGAACGCATTGTGCCGATGTACCCCGCGGCGATCAAGGCGGTGAGCGACTACCTTTCCCGGGTCAGAGGGCGGATTGTCTACGACCCGGAGGAGGAGGCGCTGTTCACCAACATGAACGGACAACCTCTGACCCGGCAGGGCTTTTGGAAAATTGTCAAAGCCTATGCAAAGTCGGCGAACATAAAAAAGGATATTACCCCCCACACACTGCGCCACTCTTTCGCCACCCATTTGCTGGAGAACGGCGCTCAACTCAAGGATATCAAGGAGATGCTCGGGCATTCCGATATTTCCTCCACGCAGGTGTACGCGCAGATTATGCGGGATCGCTACACCATGTCGTACCAGAAGTTCCATCCCCGCGCGCGGTAACCTGCCGCATCATCAGAGAGGGCAGCCGTCTCTTCATTTTTTTGCTGACTCGACCGCCTGCTTTTTCGTTAAGTATAAAGGAGTAAATGCATGGCAAAGCTTTTTGGAAATTATGATCGTCCCGGTCCGGGCGTCTCTCGCGGTGCGGACGAGGGACACGGCTTCGGCCGCTATTTTGTTGTCCTGTTCCGCAAATTCTGGTCTCTGGCCTTTGTAAATCTGATTTATCTGATTGTTCTGATTCCGGTTGCGGCCATAATCTCCGGCCTGCTGGCGCTGGCGCTGCGCGGCGGTTATGGGGAGAATGGCATCGTTCTGCTGCTCTGCTTCGCGCCGGTGATTCTGCTGGCGCCGGCGAACGCAGGCCTCACCCGGATCACGCGCGATTTCGCCAGAGGCGAGCCATGCTTCATCTGGCAGGATTTCTGGGAAAGCGCCAAGAAGAACTGGAAGCAATCGACCGCCGTGTCGGTGATCGGATATGTCGGCATTTCCGCCTTTATCATGGTCATCAGCTTTTATCACGGCCTGATGGGGGAGGGGTTCCTCTCCAAGCTGCCCTTTGCGTTTGCGCTGGTGCTGCTCTTCCTCTTTTTATCCATGCTGATGTATTTGCAGCTGATGGCGGTTACGCTGAATTTGAAAATGCGGCCTATGCTGAAAAATGCGGCCATCCTCTCCATCGCCTGCCTTGGAAAGAATTTTCTGGCGCTGCTCGGGGCGGCGGTTTACCTCGGCCTTTACGCGCTGATTTTTTACCTTTCGCTGAGCATACAGGGCGCGCTGATTTTGCTGGTGGTTGTGACCCTGATGCTGATTGCCGCGCTGCTCTCCTATACCCTCAATTATGTCGCGTTTCCGGTGATTCAGCAGTATATTCTCGATCCCTATTATCGGGAGAATCCGGAGCAAACGGCCGAGGGGCTGCGCGCCGCCATCGAAAAGGCGGAGGACGACGATCAGCCGGAGGAAGAGCCGGAGCTGCCCGAATATGTGTACGAGAACGGCCGAATGGTGCATCGCTCGGTCGCGCAGAGTCGGTCGATTTTTGACGACGAACCGCCAAAACCGCCGACAAAACGAAATGAATAAAATCCACTTTCCCCTTTTTTATATGATCTGTTGCAAAAAGCAAAGACCGCAAAGCATAGCAGCTTTGCGGTCTTTGCTTTTCCCTGAAAAAACTTTTCCCGGGAAAAGAACTTTCCGGGAAAACGATCATCGTTCTTTTGTTCGGAGCGACGATATAATTACACCGTTCGGATCGGCCAAAACGCATAATGCGGGGGCGGACTCCTCGTACAAAAAAGGAAAAATCGGTGCAGAAGGCTATTTCTTCTCTTTTTGCCCGGGATGTATATTCGCCAGAGGATTGGCCGCCGCCGCGGCTCTGGCCTGCTCATTGGAGACGTGGGTGTAAATCTGCGTGGTGCTGAGGCTCTCGTGCCCCAAAATTTCCTTCAGCACGCGGACATCCACCTCTCCGTGCTGGTACATGAGGGTTGCAGCTGTGTGCCGCAGCTTGTGGACGGAATACCCCTCAGCGTCCAGGCCGATTTTGGCAAGCTGCCGACTCACCATCTCCTGAACGCCCCGCCGCCCGAGACGCTTGCCCAGCCGGCTGATAAACAGCGCGTTGCGGTCGGCGCCCTTCAGCCCGTCCTGCGGCCGAACCTTCAGGTAATCGGCAATCGCCTGCACACAGGCGTCGTTCAGGTAGACCGTGCGTTCCTTATTGCCTTTTCCGACCACCCGCATCGTCCCATCGGAACGAATGTCGGAGAGATTCAGCCCGCACAGCTCGGCCAGCCGCAGGCCGCAGTTGAGAAACAGCGTCAGAATGCAGTAATCCCGCTGGTAATTGGGAGAGGCTTTGTCCACCGACTCCAGCAAAGCGACGCTTTGCTCCAGCGTGAGGTATTTCGGCAGAGATTTTCTCGCTTTGGGAAGCTCGAGCTGCTCCGCCGGATTTACGGTGAGGAGGCCGGCCTTGGTCGTCAGGTATTTAAAGAACATCCGCAGACAAACGGTTTTGCGTGCCCGGGTCGTCTCATTGTTTCCGCGCTCGGATTTGCAGTAGATCATAAAGCTGTACAGGTCGGAGAGGGTGACCTGCCGGATCAGGCTTATATCCACGTCGGAGATGTCAATTTCCTCCATCGGCTGCCCGGTGGGGGAGAGGCCCTTCTCCATTTTGATATAGCGGAAAAACGTCTTGAGGTCGGAGTAATACTCGTCGGTTGTTGTACCCGCCTTGCCGCGAACCGCCTCGTCATAAACCAAAAAGTCGCGGATCAGGGGCGGCGCTTCATCAAATTTTCCCATGGGATTTTTGTACACCTCGTTTTTTTCAAAAGTATCGTGAAACAGTTTCACAAGAAAAGGGAATCGCAAAACAGAGAAAAAGAGCCTCTGCCGCCTTTAACACCGCACGATTCCGGACGGGAGGCGTCGTCGGGGTGGATACGGCCGAAAAAAGGCCGGAAGCGCAAAGGTTTTCTAAAAACCGGCAAAACGAATCTGACCGTCCAAGCCGCTCGGTCGTCATGCGTTCGATTTTACGCCGGATTGTTTTGCTTTCGCCGTCCGCGCCGGTCAACCGAGTCGATCAAGCGTATTTAGAGCGCCGATTGCGCCCATCGGTGCGATGAGGATTAAACCAAATCCATTTCCAGCCAATGGAATGGTTTCCGATGAATAAAGGGTTCAAAAGCTTCTGCCGCAGCGGCCGGGAAATCGACCGCAGATAAAATATGATAAAGAAGAATGGATGAAAATAACCGAAAACACGGCAGCATAAAGAAGAATTAAAAGCACAGGATTTTATCGAAAAATTTTCTGTTGTCCATATAGAGGCGTGAAGTGTGTGGATGTGCGAGCGTGTAAGAATCGTTTGAAGCCGCGCAGCAGCGCAAACCGGACGAGCGGCACAAGCGAACGTGTGAGATCGAAAATATTTTCTTACCAGCGCTCTTGCCACCGGCGCACGCACGGGGCTGCTGAGGCATTATAAAGCCCCTAAATCCCTTTTTGCCCTCCCCTCAACCGAACAAAACATTTATTTTGTTCGGTTGACGTAAAAATTATACTCCCTTTTCCCGCGCTTGTCAAGTGGAGGCTTCCGCAGGTTTTGGGTAATGGAATTTTATGGCTTTGCGCTTTTCTTCCAAAAAAGGACAGCGCTGTCATTTATCGCGATAAGTCCGCTTTCCGCTTCTGCTCGTTTGCGGCGTTTTTTAAAAGGTGGAAATCAAACGCAGACGTCCGGTGCGTTCGGTTGGCCTTTATTCTTTAAAAACTGCATAATGCAGCCTTCGGCGCTCCTGTGGCGACTGTGCCGCCCCAGTCAATCGTGCCCGTCCCGGTTTGAGCATCCGTCCGGTTGTCGGCTGCACAGCGGCTCCTCTATCCTCGATGCACAGAAGCGGCAGAATCCCGCCGCAGTCCCGCAGCCTTCCGCCGCCGAGCGAAAGGAGGCTTACCCCGTGCTTCGCCGCAAAATCACGCATTTCCACATAATCCGGGTGACTCTCAATCTCTCCGCAAAAGGCGAGGAGATCGGGCGCCAGCTTGCCTGACGCGCCGCCAAGAAAGCCGTAGGCGTACCCCGGCAGCTCGATGAAACCCGGTCGAATCTGCAAAACCTCCAGCCCGGCGTGCCGAGCCGCCGCCGCAAGCCCCGGATCGGCGGTGATCACCGCCTCCTCCGACACGACGCAGAGACCGCATTTACAGTACCCCTGCCGCACGCGGTGAATCCGGAGGCCCTCGCCCTCCCAGAACTCGATCAGCTCGGGCGCGGCCGACCCACCGCAGAAAGCGTGCTCCCCTACCCTCGCGCAATTGAGGCAGCAATCATTCGGGTATTTGCTTTCCAATTTTAAAGAGGCAATCTGCACATTGAACGTTTGTTCTTTCAGGAACGACGAAAGCCCACACAGCGACTGATCGAGTAAAATTCGCCCTGCCCCCATGGGACAGAGCAGCATGTCCGGGTGAGAGGCAGTACTCCCCTGCCCCAGCGCGGCGGCCGGCGGAATCGGGAGTACAAAGAGGCCACGCCGGAGCAGCGCTTCAATCAGCGCTGTCTCCCGCTCTGATACGGCGGCCAGAGTCACCCGGCCGTCCGGCAGGTTCGGCTGCCGCAGCGGTCGGCCGCTCGGCTTTTTATCCAAACGCGGCAGACGCCGTGTAACCTTATCCAAAGATCATGGCGGCCGCTTCCCGTACCGTGCGGACGCCGATCACCTCCATATCTCCGGGGAGAGAGTCGGTGATCTGCTTGACGCAGGCGCGCGGCAGGATGCATTTTTTAAAGCCGAGGCGGGCGCACTCCGCCACGCGGGAGGTTACGCGGGCAACCGAACGCAGCTCGCCGGAGAGGCCGATTTCCCCAAAAGCGGCCACGCTGTCGGGGATGGCGGCGTCCTTCAAGCTGGAGATCAGCGCCAGCGCCACCGGCAGATCGGAGGACGGCTCGTCCAGACGAAGGCCGCCGACCACGTTGATATAGCAGTCCATGTTGGAGAAATAGTAGCCGCCGCGCTTCTCCAGCACGGCGAGGATCAGATTCAGCCGGTTATAATCAAAGCCGGTTGTCATCCGACGCGCGTTGCCGAAGCCGGTGGTCGTCACCAGCCCCTGCACCTCCGCCAGAATGGGGCGGCTGCCCTCGATCACGCAGGCGATGCAGCTTCCCGAGACGCCGCTCAGGCGGCCGGAAAGCAGAGCGGTCGAAGGATTCTCAACCTCTGCAAGGCCGGTGTCCAGCATCTCAAATACACCGATCTCGTTGGTCGAGCCATAACGGTTCTTGATGGCCCGCAAAATGCGGTAGGAGTGATTGCGCTCCCCTTCAAAATACAAAACCGTGTCGACGATGTGCTCCATAACCTTCGGCCCGGCGATGGCACCGTCCTTGTTCACATGTCCGACAATGACGATGGGGATATCCAGCCCCTTGCCGGTGCGCATCAGCATATTGGTGCACTCCCGCACCTGAGTGACGCTGCCGCTGGCCGAGTTGAGATCGGCCAGATTCATGGTCTGAATCGAGTCGATAATCACCAGATCCGGGCGGGAGACGCGAATATACTCACAAATGCCCTGCACGTCGGTCTCCGACATCAGGAGGATGCTGCCGCCGGTCACGCCCAGGCGCTCGGCGCGCAGCTTGATCTGACGGGCCGATTCCTCACCAGAGACGTAGAGAATATTATAGTTGTCGGCCATGCGGCCGCAGATTTGCAGAAGGATGGTGGATTTTCCGATACCGGGGTCGCCGCTGAGCAGGACGATAGAGCCTTTGACAAGGCCGCC
Source organism: uncultured Oscillospiraceae bacterium (assembly GCA_900543525.1). GTDB lineage: Bacteria > Bacillota > Clostridia > Oscillospirales > Acutalibacteraceae > UQRS01. The sequence goes on along the minus strand of UQRS01000005.1, from coordinate 23,684 downwards.
GCCGAGCACCCGGTCAAGCTCCCCAATTCCGGTAAGATAACGGTGCTCTCCGGCGACGTCGAGCGCGTCGATCGGGGCGGCGGTCGGTATGGCGGAGGTTCGCCGCGCAGAGGAGATTCCGGCCGCCGGCGAGGGTGAGACCACCTCCTCATTCATCGTGTTCCACTCGCCGCAGGAGGGGCATTTGCCGCTCCAGCGCAGCGCCTCGGCTCCACAGGCCGAGCAGATATACACCGTCTTTGCTTTTGCCATTCTTTGCCCGTTCCTTTCTTTTTTAATACGAATGGGAGACTTCAAGCCTCCCGCCTCCCCCCGGAAAAGCGGTTTGCCCTTTTCTTTTTAGAAAGGCAAACCGCGCTTATTTCGCCGCCTGCGCCGTCAGATAGCCGCAGGCGATGGCGAAGGCGAGTTTGGCCTGATAGTTTTCATCTTTCAGGTTGGCGAGGTCGGCCGGATTGCTTAAGAAGCCGCACTCCACAATCACGGCCGGAACCGGAGCGTGATAGAGCAAAAAGGTATCCTTTGTGCCCGGCTTGATCCCCCGGCTGTTTTCCGGCTGCACGGCCGAAATGATCGAGCTTTGTATGCTTTCGGCAAGCGGCTGCGATCCATCGGCCGCGGCGTAGAACACCTGCGCCCCGTGGGAGCTGCTTTCCGAAAATTTGTTGAGATGGATGCTGATAAAGCTGGAGGAGGGGTATTTTTTCATCAGCGCCAGCCGGTTGTGCATATCCGAAACCTTGCGCTGGCGCACCGTGCTGCCGGAGGTTTCCACCGAGCGGTCATCCTCCCGCACCATGACGGTGTTGACGCCGAGCAGAGTCATGGAATCCCGCAGCCGCAGTGCGATTTGCAGATTCAGCCCTTTTTCCTCGGTCCCGTCGGCGGCTACAGCCCCTCCGTCAAAGCCGCCGTGCCCCGCGTCGATGACGACGACCGGCGCGGCGCCTCCCATCTGCATGGAGGCGGTTACACGCCTCCCGACATAGAGGGTGACCGAGGCCGCCGCAAAAACGGCCAGCGCGGCGCAGAGGATGGATAAAATCAGCCTTGCCGGAAGGCGTATTGTCATGCAAGTCATGCAGCACCACTCCCTACCGATAGGATATGCGGAAGGAGGGCGCGGTTATGTTATGTATTTTGCTGCACTGCCGGGGCTTGCGGCCGTTTATTCATCCTGCGGCAGGCCGGCTTTTGCGCCTATTTTTTATTTTTGCGAAAGAGGGCGCTCAGCTGCGTATCATGATAGCCGAGGAAATATCCCGCCCCGGCGATTGCCACGAACACCAGCGGCAGCAGGAAGGAGACGGCGATGCTTGCAATCCCAATCTCCGAAATCAGCTGGCTGGCCGGAAAAACTGAGTAGTACAGCGGGAAAAAGACCGGCGTCAGCAGCCGGAAAATATACAGAAACCCGCCAGGGAGAATGCCGGCCTTGGCCAGAGCAAGCAGCACGGAGGGAATCATAAAAGGCAGGGTGGCCAGCGCGCCGGCCTTTGCCCCTTTTGCAAAATCCTCTTTGGAATAGCCGTATTTTACCCGGTTCCGGTCGGTAAATCCCACCGGCCAGGCCGCGAGGTAAACGAGCGAGAAGGCTGCACTGAAATTGAGCAGCTGGCAAATCGCCCTTCCGCCCGGATTGTTGAACACAACCATAACCGAAAGCGAAAGCATCAGGCTGATCAGACTGCCAATGAGAATCCGGAAAAAGAGCTTTCCGGAAAATCGCCACACGCTGATTTTGTTCATATTGCAATCCTTCCCTTCCTTTTTTGGTTTCGGACGGTTCGGGCTTTAAGCCGGAGAGAAAGTCAATCCTCGCCGCCGGTCAGCCTTATGCCCCAGCCGTTTCTTCATCTTGCGCACCGGCCAGCGCCGCTTTGATCATGATCGCACACTCGAGGCGCTTTTTCTCCAGCTCGCAGGAGAGGCTGTGCGGCCGGTTGACATCCCCCTCATACTGCACGTTGTTGGCGTTGCAGCCGCCGCTGCAGAAAAATTTTGCCCAGCAGCCGCGGCACTGCGGCTTGGTGTAAATATTGATCTTGGCAAAGCTTGTCTGCATCTTCCGGTCGAAGGTGCCGTCGTTCAGGTTGCCCATGACGTACTCCTTCATGCCGACAAACTGATGACAGGGATAGATATCCCCCTCCGGCGTGACGGCGACATACTCGTTCCCGCAGCTGCAGCCTCGCAGCCGCTTGATGGCGCACGGACCGCCGTCCAGGTCAAGCATAAAATGGAAGAAATTGATGTGCTTGCCGCTTTTTTTCAGTTGGATGATGGTGTCGGCCAGCCGGTCATACTCTTCAAACAGGCGGGGCAGATCCTCCTCCTGCAAAGAGAAGTCGAGCTGCTTGTCCGAAACGACCGGCTCAACCGAGATCTGATCAAAGCCCTCGTGATACAGGCTCAGAATATCCTCGGTGAAATCGGGGTTGAGGCGGGTGAAGGTCCCGCGGACATAATACTCCTTATCCCCGCGCCGCTGCACCAGCTTCTTGTATTTCGGCAGAATGGTGTCATAGCTCCCCTTGCCGTTCGGGGTGAGGCGGAGCGCGTCGTTAATCTCCTTCCGGCCGTCGATCGAGAGGACGACGTTGGACATCTCCCGATTGATGAAATCAATTTTCTCGTCATCCAGCAAAAGGCCGTTGGTCGTGATGGTAAAACGGAAGTTCTTCCCATGCTCCTTTTCAATCGAACGGGCATACTCCACCGTCTTTTTAACCGTGTCAAAGTTCATCAGCGGCTCTCCACCGAAGAAATCCAGCTCCAGATTCCGGCGGCCGGCGGACTTCTCAATCAGGAAGTCGATGGCCTTTTTTGCCGTGTCGAAGCTCATCAGCTTGCGCCCCTGGCCAAAATCGCCCTTGGCCGCGAAGCAGTATTCGCACCGCAGGTTGCAGTCGTGCGCGATGTTGAGGCACATCGACTTCACCGGGGCGGCCCCCATGTGCGCGGCCAGCGGCTCGTAGGTATCGGGGCTGTGCAGCACGCCACCTTCATGCAGAGCAAAAAGCTCGGCATAGCACTCGTCAATCTCCGCTTTGGTGTAATCCTTCAGCACGGCGTAAGCGTCCTCGGGACATGCGGCCGTCATCTCCTCCCCCGTGAAGTCCAGGAGGTCGTAGGAAAGCGCGTCCAGCAAATGCACAGCGCCGCTGTGGGTATCCAGGCAGATGCGGTATCCGCCCATGGCATATTTGTGTATCATATAAAATTCTCCTAAAAATACAAGTTAAGGGACAGAAAATTCCTGTCCCTTAACGGTGGTTCATCCAGTTGTCAGCAAAGCGGCAAAGGAAGACTTACTTCTCGCACTTCTGGTTTGCAACCGTGCAGGAGGTCTTGCAAGCCGACTGGCAGGAGGCCTGGCACTCGCCGCAGCCGCCCTTGGAAGCGGATTTTTTCAGGTTAGCCTTGTTCAAAGTCTGGACGTGTTTCATGATATTCAATAACTCCTTTTTTACATTGCCGGCAAGGTTTTTGCAAAAATCGGCAAATGAAAATATTTCTTAATTTGCATTATAGCACAGCTTGCGCCATATTTCAATATTTTCTTCGTTTTTTCACATTCACGCCCAAAATTCCGCCGATGGAGGCTGAAAGGACGGTGATGGCCAGCTTGATGATACTCATGACCGAAAAGGCGCCGGAGTTCACAATGAGCGAGGAGCACAGCACGATGATATAAAGAAAAACGCCGGTTGCCGCGCCGAAGAGAAGCCCCTTCCGCCCCGCCTTACGCGCGGCAAAAAAGCCTGCGCAAAGGCCGCCGAACCCTACGGCCAGCGAAGAAAATGCCGCCACAAGAGAGGCCGGCATATCCCGCAGCGTCATGATGAAGGCCAGAATAAAAAGCATGAATACCGTGGCCACCACCCCGCAGATCAGGCCGTAAAGCACGGGGCGGTAGTAATCGTTCTGATCGACGGAGGCCGTGTTCGTCTTATTATACAAAGCAATCGCTCCCTTTACCGGTTGATACAGTGGATATTGTCCCATTGCCTTTCTGGTTCAATACAATCTGTATGCCGAAAAGAGAGCGATTATTCCGAATGTTTCGGGAAGGAAAAGAGACCCCTCCCCTTCTTAGTTGGCCTTGTCCTCTTTCTTTGCCTTGTCGGCCTTGTCGGATTTGGCCTTGACCGCCTTTTTGTCCGCGGCCGGTTCCTCATGCACCGTCAGGTTGGTCTGCACCGCCCATTTGGCGATGTTCTGCTTGGAATGATCCACAGGAGACTCAATGGTCAGCGCGTCCTCTTTGATCGAGATAACGCGGCCGTAAAAACCGCCGATCGTGATGATTTCATCCCCGATCTGCACGTTGTTGCGCATGTTTTCTTCGGCCTTCTGCTTTTTCTTCTGCGGCCGAATCATCAGAAAATACAGCGCCAGACCGATGATCGCGATATAGCCGATCATGACCAGCCATTGTGTGCTGCCGCCGGCTGCGGCTGCCGTTGTTTTTTCCAAAAGATTAAAATTCATCTTTTTACACCTCCATATATTTACCAATCCATTATAAAGGCTGTCCGCCCCAATTGCAAGCAAATCTTTTTAAACAAACCGTGAATGCCGCCGGTTTTATATCCGTCGGTCGAGGCGGGGCAGCGCCTCCGCCTTGAAGGCGGCAAAACGCCCTTCGTCGAGGGCGGTGCGAATATCCTCCATCAGCGTGTTGTAGAAATACAGGTTGTGCGAAACGCAGAGTCGATGCGCCAGCATTTCTCCGCTTTTGAAAAGATGGCGGATGTACGCGCGGGAGTGCTGCCGGCAGACCGGGCAGCCGCAGACAGGGTCGATCGGCCGGTCGTCGGTTTCGTATTTCCGGTTATTGAGGTTGATAACCCCCTCGTGCGTGAAGAGATGGCCGTGCCGGGCGTTCCGGCTGGGCATAACGCAGTCGAAGAGGTCGATGCCGCGCTCGACCGCCTCGAGGATATTGGCCGGCGTGCCGACCCCCATCAGATAGCGCGGCCGGTCAGCCGGCATGAAGGCCTCTACCTCCTCGATGATATGATACATTACCTCGGCCGGCTCCCCTACCGCGAGGCCGCCGATGGCGTAGCCCGGCAGATCCAGCTCGGCAATCGCCTTCATATGCTCCACTCGGAGATCGCCGTATGTACAGCCCTGATTGATGCCGAAGAGCATCTGCTGTGGGTTGATCGTCCCCTCAAGCGAACGAAGGCGCTCCATCTCCGCCTTGCAGCGCTTCAGCCAGCGGGTTGTCCGTTTGCAGGAGGCGGCGGCGTAGTCATACTCGGCCGGGTTTTCCACGCACTCGTCAAAGGCCATAGCGATGGTCGAGCCCAGGTTGGACTGAATCTGCATGCTTTCCTCCGGCCCCATGAAGATGCGGCGGCCGTCAACGTGAGAGGCGAAGGTCACGCCCTTCTCCTCAATCTGACGGAGGGAGGCCAGCGAAAAGACCTGAAAGCCGCCGCTGTCGGTCAGGATGGGGCCGGACCATCCGGTAAAGCGATGGAGGCCGCCCATCTGCCGCACGATATGGTCGCCCGGCCGCACATGAAGGTGATAGGTATTGCAGAGCATGACCTGACACTTCAGCTCGTTCGCGAGGTCATAGGCCGACACGGCGCCCTTGATGGCCGCCGCTGTGGCGACGTTCATAAAGGCCGGCGTCTGCACCGTTCCGTGGGGTGTTTCAAAAACGCCGCGGCGGGCGTTTCCTTCCTTTTTTTGCAACGTGTACATAAAAATTCAGCGCGCCTCCCTTTTTAGGGGAAAGCGTCCTTTCATTTAAAATTTTTAAAATTTTGCGAAGGCGGGAGGCGTTGCCGCCTCTCACTAATTCAGCGCCTGCCCGTCGGAGGAGGAGAACATCTCCTCCACAGCCCGGCGCAGCGCGGCGTGCTGCGGCTGGGACAAATCCGGGTCGGCGGCGAGCAGCGTCTCCGCCTCCCTTCCGGCGGCACGCAGCCCCTCCATATCCGTGGCGAGGTCGGCCAGCCGCAGCTCGGGCAGGCCGTGCTGCCGTCGGCCGAAGAAATCTCCCGGTCCGCGAAGCTTTAAATCCGCGTCCGCGATTTTGAAGCCGTCACCGGTCTCCTTCATGATTTTCAGGCGGCGGACAGCCTCCTCCCCCCTGGCGTCGGAGATCAGGATGCAGGTGGATTTGTATTTTCCTCTGCCGATGCGGCCTCTCAGCTGATGCAGCTGGGAGAGGCCGAAGCGCTCGGCGTTTTCGATTACCATGATGACGGCGTTGGGAACATCTACCCCGACCTCGATCACCGTGGTCGAGACAAGCAGCTGAATCTCTCCGGCGGCGAAGCTGCGCATAACCGCATCCTTCTCGGCCGGCTTCATCCGGCCGTGGAGCAGCCCGAGCCGGTAGCCAGCGAAGGGGCCGTCGGCCAGCGTTTTCACATACGCGGCCGCCGAGGTGAGGCCGGGCGCCCCCTCCTCATTTTCCTCGATCAGGGGGCAGACGACGTAACCCTGTCGCCCCTCATCCAGATGCCGTCGGACGTAGGTATAGGCCCTCTCTCGCAAGGCGGTCGGCACGGCGTAGGTTTCGATCGGCTGGCGGCCGGGCGGCAGCTCGTCAATCACGCTGATGTCCAAGTCGCCGTAAATAATCAGCGCCAGCGTTCGCGGAATCGGAGTGGCCGACATAACCAGCAGGTGCGGATTGTCTCCCTTCGCGGCGAGTGCCGCCCGCTGTGCGACGCCGAACCGGTGCTGCTCGTCGGTCACAACCAGCCCCAGGGCGGAAAACTGCACGTCCGCGGTTAACAGCGCGTGGGTGCCCACGATAAGATCGAACTCCCCCGCCGCAAGTAGGGCTTTGATCCGCTCCTTCTCCTTCTTTGCGGCCGAGCCGGTCAGCAGAGCAATGCGCAAGCCGCTCCCCTTCAGCAGCGTGGAAAGCGAGCGGTAGTGCTGCTCGGCCAAAATTTCTGTCGGAGCCATCAGGGCGGTTTGCAGCCCGTTTGCCGCGGCCGTCATGGCAAGGGAGGCGGCTACCGCCGTCTTGCCTGAGCCGACATCTCCCTGTACCAGCCGGTTCATGGGACGGTCGGCGCGCATATCTGCCACACACTCCGCGATGACGCGCTGCTGCGCGCCGGTCAGCGTAAAGGGAAGCAGCGCCGCAAATTCCGCCGACCGGTCGGTATGAATGCGGGCGGAGGTTGTCCCCCGGTCGCGTGATTTGAGCTGTTTTAAGCCGGTTTGCAGCAAAAACAGCTCCTCAAAAATCAGGCGGCGGCGGGCGGCCTCCAGCGTTTTGTGGTTTTTGGGAAAATGGATGCTCCAGAGCGCCTCGTTCAAATCCAGCAGCCCGAGGCGGTTGCGCATCTCCCTCGGAAGGGGATCCTCCCCATCCAAAGCGCGGAGGGCGCTCGGCATGATCCTCTCAATCGTTTTGGAGGATAGCCCCTCGGTCGCCGGATAAACCGGATGAATCGCAGCGCAGGTTTCATTTTCAATCTCGGGAGAAACCATCTCCCGCCGCAGAAGGTTGCCGTCAACCTTGCCGTAGAACAGCAGCGTTTTCCCCTCTGTCAGCCGGGCGGCGGCGTATTTGTTGTTGAATACGGTGATGTAAAGCGGAACGCCGCTGCCGTCGGCAGCCAGCGTTTTGTACAGCACCATGCCGCGGCGTACCCGATGCTCCCGCACCGGAGCCGCGACGGTCGCCTTTACACAGCAGACCTCCCCCACCGCGGCCGCAGCCACCGTGACCGGACGGCTCCAATCCTTGTACTGCCGGGGATACAGACGGCAAAGGGCGTCGACGCTTGCGACCCCCAGCCTTTCGAAAAGCTGGGCGCGCTTTTCGCCCACGCCCTTTAAATATTGCAGATTGCGGCTGTCGGACGCCATATGCATGACCATCCTTTCGCAAAAGAAGGGGTGAGAACGGCCGGCAAAGCTCCGCCGTCCGTCCTCCCGTTTTTTATTCAACCGAAATGATGAAATAATAGACCGGCTGTCCGCCGCGCAGCATGTTGATTTCCACTTCGTCACTCAGCTTGGCGGCAAGGGCGCTGCGAGCCTCCTCCGCCTGCTCCTCCGTAACATCCTCGCCGTAGAGAAGAGTGATGAAAGCGGTGTCCTTGGTGCAAAGTTCGCGGGTCAGCTTGACCAGCGCTTTGGTTAAGTTGGTTTCGGTAAAGGCGACCTTGCCGTTTTTGAGCGCCAGAAGCTCGCCTTTTTTAATCTTGTGCCCGTCATAGTTGGAATCCCGAGCGGCAAAGGTGATCTGCCCGGTTCCAACCGCTTTTGCGGCTCGGCCCATGTTAATGGCGTTCTGATCGGTCTCGACCGACGGCTCATACGCCAGCATGGCCGAGATGCCCATCGGGATGGTGCGGGTATGCAGCACGATCACCTTGCGGCTGCTGAGCGGAATGGCCTGCTCTGCCGCCATGATGATGTTCTTGTTGTTCGGAAGGACAAAAACCGTCTCGGCCGGGGTGAGCTCGATCGCGCGGAGAATATCGTCGGTGCTGGGATTCATGGTCTGCCCCCCGCTGACGATCTGATCTGCGCCGAGGTCGCGGAACAGCTCCTCTATCCCCTCGCCCACTGCGACCGAGACAAAGCCCACCGGCTTCTCGATCGGGGCGGGAGTATAGCTCTCGCCGGAGGGAGTCTGCACCGGCGTCGCAGCCTGCTCTGCGTCGTGCTTGGCGCGCTCATTCTGATCCCGCATGTTCTCAATCTTCAAGTTGACGAGCTGGCCGAATTCCAGCCCTTTCTCCAGCGCCTTGCCCGGATGGTCGGTGTGGACGTGAACCTTGATAATCTTCGCGTCGTCGACCACCACTACGCAGTCGCCGATCGTCTCCAGATAGGCGCGCAGGCGCAGCGGGTCGGTTTCAGCCGCGCCGCGCTTTACAATAAATTCGGTGCAGTAGGTAAAGGTAATATCTCCCTCATACTCCGCGACGGCGCTTTTGGGCGCTGCTGCAGGCGCCGGAGCGGCCGCAGGCGCGTCGGCCGGAGTAATCATGATGTTGTCCTTAAAGACCGAGTACATTCCCTCAAACACGACGACAAGGCCGCGTCCGCCCGCGTCAACCACGCCGGCTTTTTTCAGAACCGGAAGCATTTCGGGCGTCTGATCGAGGGCGACCTTGGCTGCCTCGATGGCATCTCCGAAAACCTCGACCGCGTCTTTACCCTCGGCGGCGGAGGCCTCCGCCTTTTCGGCGGCCATGCGAGCAACGGTCAGAATGGTGCCTTCGGTCGGCTTCATAACAGCCTTATAAGCGGCGGTAACGCCGGCCCGCAGCGCGGCGGCGACATTGGCACCGTCGGCCTCGTCCGCGCCCTTAAATCCCTGCGCGATGCCGCGGAAAAGCAGGGAGAGGATAACGCCGGAGTTTCCTCTGGCGCCGCGCAGCAAAGCCGATGCCGCGGTGGAGGAGACCTCTGCCACCGTTTTGTCCTGCAAACGGGCAAGCTCTCTGGAGGCGTTGCCGATGCTCATCGACATGTTGGTGCCGGTATCTCCGTCCGGAACCGGGAAGACGTTGAGCTCGTCAACCTCCTGTTTATGCTTCGCGATGTTGTTCGCACCCGAAATAATGGCGTCACGCAGTGCGTTACCGCTGATCTTCATTTACATCTACACTCCTTTTATCTGCACCGAAACGGCGCGCAAACTCCTCCGCCCTCCGACATCGAGCGGCGGAGAAATTTCCTTTTTCAAATTATTCGGTTTTGATGCCGTCGATGCGGATGGTCACCTTATTGACAATGATCCCGGTGGCCTGTTCAACCGTGAACTTGACCTTATTGATGATGCTGTCCGAAATCGCGCTGATGTTGACACCGTAGGTCACCTGGATATGCAGATCAACGTCGACCGACTGCATACCGCCGCGGACGATGACCCCCTTGTCCAGCCGCCTTTTCCCAAACAGGTCCCACACTCTCTGCTTGCCGTGAGGCACCATGCCGGCCACTCCGTAGCAGGAGGAGACGGCGGCACCGATCAATTTGGAAAAATACTCATTGGAAACATAAATCTGCCCTGTGCGCGTTTCTTTTGTGAACATGAGGAATCCTCCTTTTAAAAAACTGTATTACTCGCCAAAAGCGATGGTTTCAATCCCGGAAAACAGGTCGCTGACCGTCGGGGTCAGGGTCGACCGAATGCGGGAGGAATAAGCAAGCTGTCCCGCGCGGTGACATAGCGGAATCACCGGCAGCTCGGAGTTAAAGGCCGCCAGCACGTCGGCCAGAGTCGCCTCTCCCTTATACATATCGTTGACAATGTCGTAGGCCGAAACGGTCACGTACGGGACGTTTTCATCTGTAAGGGAGGCCGCGCTGCTCCCGGAGGAAGCCGAAACGGCCGAAACGGCCGAAACGGCCGAGGCGGACGAGGCGGACGAAGTGGAAGAGGCCGTTTGCCTCGGCGTTTTGATATAGCCGAAGCAGGCGCCGCTCTTTTCGGTCACCAGGGCGGAAAGATCCATATTGCCCTGCAATTTAACCTCCCCGATATAGAGGTCGAAGGAACCGGAAGACAGCTCGGAGAGATAGGCGTTCCAGTTCACGGTGCGAACCGACAGCTCAATCCCGACGGCGGCAAGCTGTTCCTTCAGCAGCTCGGCGGCGGCCGTTCGGGCGGTGTTGTCCAGATTGCAGAGGAGGGTCAGCGTAATACGCCGGCCGCCGGCGTTCAGACGATAGCCGTCCCCATCCTTTGTATTATAACCGATTTCTTCCAAAAGCGCAACCGCTCTGGAAATTTCCGGTGTGGATGACATGGTTTGAAGGCCGGCCGCCTCCTTCCAGGAGGACGGAAAAGGCCCGTTTGCCGCCGCAGCATAGCCGATATAGGCCGAGGCGGCGATTTTCTGCCGGTCGACTGCAAGGCTGACAGCCTGCCGGAAGCGCGGCTCGCTGAGGTAGCCGTTTCCAAAATTTATGCCGAGATAGACCAGGTTATTCAGTCCCACCGACAAATTCTTACCGGTCATGCGAAGCGGCGTGTTGCTGCTGAGATCGGAATAGCTTATGCTGATGTTTCCGACCTCAATATTATGGGACAAGGCCTCGTCGTCCGGCGTTTCTACCAGCTGGATGGTTTCGAGTGAAAGCGCGCCGCCGCGATAGGTGGGGTTGGCGGCCAGAAGCATGCTGTCCGCCTGATAGATATACCGGCCGCCGCCGATCGGCGGAAGAACCTTGCCATCCTGGTTTTTCAGCTCGTCGCTTCCCTTTTTCAGGATGGGAAAATCCAGCAGGTTTGTAAAATAGGGATCGGATTTGGAGAGTGTGATCTCCACCGTTTTCGCTCCCGAGGCGCTGCAGGAAGAGACGCCGGCCAGCTGGGTCGCATAGCGGGTCTCGGATTTTTTCGCCTTCTGCAGGGAGTAGACGACATCCTCTGCCGTGACGGTGCTGCCGTCCGAAAATCTGGCGTCAGCCAGCACCACGGTGCAGTTTTTGCCCGCGAGCGTCACGGAGGAGGCCAGCCGGTACACCGGGCTGAAATTCTCGTCCAGCGTGATGAGAGAGTCGTACAGCAACTCGCACAGCTCCTTGTTATACTTGGTAACGGCGGTGTACGGATCCAGTGAATCGGTGCTGCTGAAGGCCAGAGACACCGTCCCGGTGGTTGGAGAAGCCTCCCCCTCCGCCGCAGAGGAAACGGAGGTATCTGGCTCCACGGGCGCGGCGCTGCATGCGGTGCAAAGGCAGATCAGGCAGATCAGCAGCAAAACAAGCGTGTTTTTCTTTCCCATGAAGCTCCCTCCTCCATTTATACTTTTAATCTCCGACAGAGAAAAAAGGCGCAGCAGGCCGCAAAGCCGTGCGGTTCATTTCTCCCAGGTCGAGTCTGACGCTCCTAATATTGTATAACAGAAACGGAAAATTAGCAATAAAAAGCCGGATATTTTTTCTTTGCTCTTTGTAAAAGATAAAATTCCGATGAAAATCCTCCGCCTTTTAAGTTTTTCCGGCGGCCGGAATACAGGGCGACAAAGGCCTGCCCGCCCTCAAAGAGACACATTCCCCCTGCTTTGGCGGCGGTTTTTGAAAAGGCCTTGCAGAATACAAAAACCTCCGGTTTGGGGCGGAGGTTTTTGCTGCTATTCAATATTTTTCTTGATCACTTTAAGCCGGGAGAATTCCTCGCGCTCCTTTTCCTCCAGCGCGGAGGTGATAAAGCGCACCTGCTCGTCGAAACGCGGAATAATGATATTCTTGAGCGCGTTGGCGCGCTTCTGGGTTTTTCGTATGCCCTGCGCCAGCCGGTAAACGCTGTTCTCAATCTCCGCCAGAGAGGCGGTCAACCGCTTGACGTCGTCAAATTTGAGGTAGGCTTCATCCAGCTTGACATTGGTGCGGCGAAAGCCAAAATGGTTTTTGAGCGGCTGCGGATGAATCGTAACGGTCGGAATCTCCACCCCCATAACGCTGCGATAGGTGATCTCGACGCTATCCTCCTCCGGGATGGAGACGGCAACATCGTCCACAATGCCGAGGGTGATGTTCGCCTCCTGCAAGGCGCGGTAAGCCTCCCTGTAAGTTGTGTTGATCTGAGACTGAATCTCCTCCGCCTTGTCGATGAGAGCCATCGTCTCCCGCACCAGGATGTTGCGCTTGCGGTCCAGAAGATCGAAGCCGGTCCGTGCGAGATCCAGCGATTTTTTAATTTTGATCAGATTGCCTTTGGTTGGAAAGACCTGCTCTGCCATGGCCGCTCACCTCCCCTGCCTGGCCGAAAGTATTTTAAGCCTGCTCCGGCTTGTAGTATTTTTCCAAATGGGCGTCGTCCACACGATCCAGTTCCTCCCTCGGCAGGAGAGACAGCAGCCTCCATCCGAGGTCGAGCGTCTGATCAATCGAGCGGTTTTCGGTAAAGCCCTGGGTCAAAAACTGATTTTCAAATGCCCGGCCGAAAGCGATATACTGCTTGTCGACGCCGGACAGCTCATCCTCACCGATAACCGAAGCCAGCGCGCGCGCGTCCTGCACCTTGGCATAGGCGGCAAAAAGCTGGTTCGAGAGCATGGCGTGATCCTCTCTCGTATAGCCTTCGCCGATGCCGTCCTTCATCAAACGCGAAAGAGAAGGCAGCACGCTGACCGGCGGATAAACGCCAACGCCGTCCAGTGCGCGATCAAGCACAATCTGCCCCTCGGTGATATAGCCGGTCAGGTCGGGAACCGGATGGGTAATGTCGTCGTTGGGCATGGTCAGAATCGGAAGCTGGGTCACCGAACCCTTCTTTCCCTTGATCATGCCGGCGCGCTCGTACAGCGACGCCAGATCGGAGTAAAGATAGCCGGGGTATCCCTTTCTTCCCGGAATCTCCCCCTTGGAGGAGGAGAACTCGCGCAGCGCCTCACTGTAGGAGGTCATGTCGGTCATCACGACCAGGATGTTCATGCCCTTTTCAAAGGCCAGATATTCCGCCGCAGTCAGGGCGCAGCGCGGCGTGATGGTACGCTCGATGATCGGGTCGTTGGAGAGGTTGAGGAACATGACCACTCGCTCGAGCACGCCGCTCGACTCAAACGAGCGACGGAAATAATCCGCGACGTCGTTTTTAACGCCCATGGCGGCAAAAACGATGGCAAAGTCTCCCGAGTCGTCGCCGGTAATCTGCGCCTGACGGACGATCTGCACCGCCAGCTCGTTATGCTTCATACCTGAACCGGAGAAAATCGGCAGCTTCTGTCCACGGATCAGGGTGGACAGCGCGTCGATAGAAGAAATGCCGGTCGAGATAAAGTTTCGCGGATACACGCGGGAGACCGGATTGATCGGCATGCCGTTGACATCGCGGTACTCCTCCGGAAAAATGCTGCCCAGACCGTCGATCGGCCGTCCGACGCCGTCGAACACGCGGCCGAGAATCTCCCCGGACAGGGGCAGCTCCATTGGGTGTCCGGTCATCACCATTCGGGTGTTGTTCAGCGCGATGCCGTTCGTCCCTTCAAAAACCTGGACAACCACACGTTCGCCGTCGATCTGGATAATACGGCCGCTGCGGGAACTGCCGTCGGCAAACCGCAGCTCGACCATCTCTTCATACGAGGCGCCCTGCACGCCGTCCAGCACAACCAGGGACCCCGAAATCTCATTCAGGCCGGAATATTCAATAATCATCTTCTGTCTCACTCCCATACATCGGAAACCGGCGGTCAAGGCCGGCAATCTCTTAAGCTGAAATACCGTTGATGGTTTCGTCGATTTCCTTCATATACTCGTCGAACATTTCCAGCCGGTTGTTCGGGATATCGTACTTGATTTTGATCAGCTTGTCATACAGCCCCGTCTCGCTGATGCGGGAGGCGGGAACACCTTTCAGCGTCAGCGCCTTCGCGCGGTCGTAAAGGTGGAGAATCACCTGCATCATCAAGAACTGCTTGCGCAGCGGAACATAGGTATCGTCCGCGTGATAGGCGTTCTGCTGCAAAAATCCGACCCGAATCACCCGCGCGATGTCGATGACCAGCTTCTGATCATCCGGGAGGACGTCGGCGCCGATCAGCTTGACAATCTCCATCAGCGAGCTTTCCTCCCGCAGAAGGGCGAGGATGCGGCTGCGGTCATGCATAAACTCGGGGTCGACATTCTCCTCATAATAGCGGGTGAGGTCGATGTCATATTCACTGTAGCTGGTCGTCCAATTGATGGCCGGATAATGCCGGGCATAGGCCAGCGATTTATCCAGCGCCCAGAAAACGCGGGTAAACCGCTTGGTATTCTGGGTCACCGGCTCGGAGAAGTCTGCGCCCTGCGGCGATACGGCCCCGATAACGGTGACCGACCCTTCCGCTCCGCAGAGGGCCTTCACCCGGCCGGCGCGCTCGTAAAACGCCGACAAACGGGAGGGCAGATAGGCCGGGAAGCCTTCCTCCGCCGGCATTTCCTCCAACCGGCCGGAGATTTCGCGCAGCGCCTCCGCCCAGCGGGAGGTGGAATCGGCCATCATGGCGACGTCGTAGCCCATGTCGCGGTAATACTCCGCCAGCGTGATGCCGGTGTAGATCGAAGCCTCACGCGCGGCAACCGGCATGTTGGAGGTGTTGGCGATCAGCACGGTGCGGTCGGTCAGCTTACGTCCCGAGCGCGGGTCGATCAGCTCTCCAAATTCATCCAGAACCTGCGTCATCTCGTTTCCGCGTTCGCCGCAGCCGACGTAAATGATAATATCAGCGTTGCACCACTTGGCCAGCTGGTGCTGGGTCATGGTTTTTCCCGTACCGAAGCCGCCCGGAATGGCAGCCGTTCCGCCCTTGGCCAGCGGCAGGATCGAGTCAATGACCCGCTGTCCGGTAATCAGCGGAATGGTGCAGGGCAGCCGGCCGGAGATCGGCCGCGGGGTACGGATCGGCCACTTCTGACAAAGGGTCAGCGGAATCCGATTGCCCTTTTCATCCAGCAGCTCGCAAATGCGGTCGTTTACCGCATAATTCCCGTCCTTGGTAACAAAGGTAACCTTTCCCGAAACACCGGGAGGCACCATGCATTTGTGGACGATGCTTTCGGTTTCGGGGCACTCGGCGTAAATGTCGCCGCCGTGCAGAACATCCCCCTCCTTCACCTTGACCGTGACGTGCCACAGGTGGGAGGTATCCAGCGCGTCCACCGCGCTGCCGCGGCCGATGAAGGCGCCGTCGCTCTCCGCGATTTTCCGCAGAGGACGCTGAATGCCGTCAAATATGTTGGTTAAGATTCCCGGGCCGAGGGTAACCGACATCGGCTGCCCGGTGCCGATAACCTCTTCCCCCGGCAGAAGGCCTGTCGTGGTCTCATACACCTGGATGATGGTCGAATCCTCCGAGACGCCGATCACCTCGCCCACCAGCTTCTCCCGGCCGACATAAACCATCTCCTGCATGGAGAAATCCTTGGTATCGGCAACCGTTACGACCGGGCCGTTGATGCCGTGTATCACATTTTTCGCCATAATGATGACCAGTCCTTTCCTGCCAAACGGAAATTTTTGCCGATGCGGCTCAAATCGGAAGATAACGCTTCCTCAAAAGAAAAACGCCGCCTTTTAAAAAAGAGGACTCTTCCCCTTTTTTCAGTTCGTATCGGCAGCCTGACCTACCGTCAGGCCGGAATGCTTCATAAACCAGTCGCGGCCGTCTCTGAGTCGCGCATCGAGCGTATCGTCCGCCATCCGGAAGCCCTCCGAATCGCTGAACCGAAGCCCGCCAAGCTTTATGGACGGATCCTCCGCCACGGTGCAAAGGCCGTCCGCCGCCGTTTTCACCCGATCGGCGAGCCGCATATCCGCCGGCCTTAAAAAGGCTGTGAACCCTTTCGGGAACAGCAGGGCGGCAGCTTTGGCCGACCGCTCAAGCAGATCGGCATACTCTTTTGTATCGGTATATTTTTTCAGCCGGACAGCCACTGCATCCAAAAGCTCGGATACAATTTCCTCCCGGCGGAGAAGAAACTGCCTGCGACTTTCCAGCTTGCCGGCCGATATACGGGCGCCGGCGTCGGAACGGATGGAAGCGCCGGCCCGCTGAATCATATTGTAGCTTTCATTCAGCGCGTCCATTTCGGCCTTGTTCATCTCGGCATCTACAAAAGCTCTTGTTTCCTCTTCGATTGCCGAGCGTTTTTCTTCCGCTTCCCGGGTTATCGCAGCAATGAATTTGCTGACTCTCTCATCCTGTGGCAAAGCGTTTCCCCTCCTTTGTTCAAAGCAAAATTAAATTTTGACCCCGATGGCCTCCCGCACATAGCGGGATATGGAGTTTTCACTCCGTCCGTCGGCGTGACGATCGGGAATCTCCACGATCAGGGGGCGGCGGGCATTCAGTTTTATATCGTACACCCGATCGGGGCAAAGCTCACTCAGCCCCTCGGTCATCAGAACGATACCGATATCCTCGGTTGCTATGGCCTTGTCGAGCGCCGCCTCTACCTCTTCTCCGGTGTGGGCGACAACTCCGTCGATCCCGGCCAGACGCATGCCTACCGCGGTATCGTGATTGTTGCTGATCAGCATAAAACGCATGCTGCGCACCCCCTTTTCAAATCAAGATGAAGTCCGACTTACAGCGTCGGGAGGTTCGGAATTTTCAGGATGATGAAGAAGGCGATGATGAAGCCGTAGATAGCCAGCGCCTCGCCCAGAACGACGAAGATCATGGATTTACCGAAGGACTTCGGATCCTCCGACACGGCGCCGATAGCGGCCGGCGCACCCGCAGCCAGCGCGAGGCCGGCGCCGAGGGCCGAGAGGCCGATGGCGATTGCGGCGCCGATAAAGCCGAGGCCGGTTGCAATTCCGGCGCCGGAATCAGTCGAAGCCGCAAGAGCGGTCGTTGCAGCCTCCGACGCGTCGGCCGGAGCCGTCTCCGCAGAGGCGAGAACCGTGAAGGCCAGGCAGAGCACCATGGCCATTACAAAAGCGAGGAAATGCCGGGAAAAGGCTTTGCGCGCACTCTTGGTTACGCGCAGGGTGCGTTTGCCGACGGCGACAGAAACGGTCAGCGCGGCAACCGGAAGTAGGAAGCAGAGGATCATTAAAATCGTGTTCATTTTCATTCTCCATTCTCCGCACAAAGAAAGTTATGTTGGACGGCTCCGCCCTGTGCGGCGGCGGAAAACCGCTTTTTCTATTTACAGGCTCTTTGCGCCAAAACGCCGGTTGCAGGTTATTTCGCCTGAATACGGACAGGCTCGAAGGGGACGCCTTCTCCGATGTAAAAGCGGGAGAACATCTCGTAAAATTCCAAACGCAAAACCTGAATATTTACAAGAAGCCCCTCCAGCAGGGTGACAAAGGCGTTTCCGAAAACGACAATCACGACGTAGAACACGCCGCCCCCCGTCATGTCGGCCAGTGAGAAGAAAACCATCATCATAACCGCATGCACCAGGACGAAAGCGCCGACCCGCAGGAAGCTGAGGGTGTTGGTGATATAGCTCAAAATAACCTCAAACAGCTCGAAGAAATTCTCGATGATATAGTCGCCGACACTGCCGGACAAGGCTTTCTTGCCGGCCATCAGGTTGGCGAGAATATTCTTGAGGAAAATCAGGATAATCGGAACCACGCAGCCGCCCAGCACAATCGGCAGGATCGGCAGATTCAGTCCGAAGGCCATGCTGCACACCACCGCCAGAATGCTGACGAAGAAGAGGATTCCCGCCAGGCCGTTGTGTCCGAAGATGGCGTCGGCCGGCTTTCGCTGCTTGAAGCAGGAGTAAACGTTCAGGCACATGGCGAGAATGATCAGCACCACGCCGAGCGCGATGGAAAACCCAAGCAGGGTGGTCGCCGACTCCATAACGTCGATCGGCTTTTCGGCAAATCCGATGGCGTGGTAAAGCGGGTCGAGCGCATGCTCGAAGCCGAAAAAGCTTCCGAACACGAGACCGCCCAGCGTACCGGCCACGCCGCACGGGACAAGTATCTTGCCGATCGGCATCTTCATCTTCTTATACATGATAAGGCCGGCAATGGCAAGGACGATTCCCTGCCCCACATCGGCGAACATGATCCCGAACAGCAGGCAGTAGGTAATGGCTACAAAGACGGTCGGGTCAATCTCCCGATAATTCGGGACGCCGTACATCTCGACATAATATTCGAACGGCCGGAAGATGCGCGGATTTTTCATCTTGGTCGGCGGCTTCAGGCGCTCGGAGCGCAGGTCGGGACGTTCGTTCCGAATCTCCAGCCCTTCAATTTTGCCAAGCGCAGCCGCAAAGGCGGGATAGTCCGCCTCCGGCACCCAGCCGACCAGCAGGAAGGAGTTGCGATAGCGGGTGGCATAACGCCGGATCTCATACGCGTCGTACCCCGACTTGACAAAGGTGTACAGCTTCATGCACTCTTCCCTCTGCCCGGTGAAATAGCCGTCGATCAGGTCATCCTGTATCTTGAGCTGGCGTTCGCACTCGGCCAGCTCGGACTTGAGGTAATCAATCGCCTCATGCGGCGTGCCGGTCGAGGCGGGCAGGCGCAGCCGCTCAAAAAAGAGCGAGGCGAAAATCCGGTCAACCTCCCGGCTCTCGTCCACCGGGGCGAGATACATGCCCCAGTAATAGTTCTCGTCGCTCGAGCAGGGGAAAAACATAACATAGGGATTGCTTTGATAGGCCGGTAGCTTCTCATACCCGTCGATCGGGATTTTGCCAAAGCGAACCTTGACAAACTCGGCCGAAAAGGCGGAACGGAGGTTGACCTTAATGCCGTCAAAGCGCTCCAGATTGGAGAGGTCGGTGTGAATCTGCTCGATCCGGCGGGTAAGCTCCTGCCTTTTTTGCTGTACTTCCTTCAACCGGTTGTCCAGCAGGTCGATAAACCGCTCTGCCTCTTCATCCGAGACCTTCTCATCCGAAAGGATAATCTCCGGCTCGATTCCGGCTGATTCAAAAATCTCATTCAGGCGATGCAGCATGCCCGAAAAGGGGTTTTCGTCATTGATGTGAAAAAAGCCCTTGATGTTTTCCACCAGATCGGAGGTATGCTCCGGCTGAAAGCAGCCGGTCTTGATGCAGGCCTCCACCGTTTCGTTCAGCTTATCGTATTCCCCGATCATGCTGACCATTTTCATGCTTTGCGCAGACACCGGATCATCCCCCTTCCCGATCGAACCGGATCAGCATGGAGCTGATTTCATCCGGCCCGACGCCATAGCGCACGCCTTCAATGATATTCGTGATATTTTCGGTTTCATTCACCGTGTGGATAATGTAGCAGAACATGACGACCGCCGGATGGGTAGACATCCGGATCTTGCGGTTGCAGAGATCCTGCAGAACACAATCGGCGAAATAGTCGATATTTTCTATATCATACTGGTTCAGATATTTTCTGTACCAGGTGGTTTTCAAAATCTCCTCAATCTCCCGCGGGGTGTCGGCATACAGCATCTTTTCCAGATTTCGATGCGAAATATGTGCCGAGGCGCTGACCATCTGCGCCCGGAGCAGCTCGGGGCTGGTTCCGTAATATTTTTTGGAGCGATAGATGCGGCGGAGATTCAGCAGCTCGCCCTGCACGCCCAGCAGCAGCTCCAGCTCCTTGCGGGTGTCGCCGTGGAAGGAGTCGCGGAACATCTCAAAGGTGCTGCGGTAAAGCTCCTTATCCAGCGTCGCTTCAATCATGGTGACATCCGGCACGCCGGTCGGAGAGGCCGGAAAGCTTCGGAAGATTTTTCCGTAGCGGGTGCGGCTGAGGGCTTCCACCAGCTCCCAGAAGGTGCGAACCTTGGAGAGCCGCATAAAATCAATGTGCGAGAAGCCGTTGACCGTGCTGGACAGGTCGAGGAGGTAATCCTCCGGCCGGCTGGCAGCAAGCAGCCGGACAAAGTTGATCAACTCGTCATTCTCGGCCGATTGCACGACGTATTCAAAAAGATGCTCGCCCACCGAACGTTCAAAATGGCAAAGCGACTTGATGTCAGCGATATTGCTGGCAAACAGCAGCTTTTCCAGATTTCCTCTATGTACGGCCGCTTCCTGCAAGCCGGAAAGAGAATCGGAAAACCTTGTGTAATTTTTAAGGTATACCGCCACGTCGGCTACACTGCCAAGCTGCACCATATCGCGGTAGTTCTTCGGCGTCAGGCGCCGCCCGTACTTTGCGCGGGTTTTGGCCAATATGGCGTTGGAGGCCTGTTGTGCAAGCAAATATCTCACCTGCCTTTTTGATTTTTCACGACCCGAAGCCTATCCTTCTTTTGCGGACGGCGGGGGTATAAACCGGGGTGCGAAAGAAAGTGTTACTGAGAAACGATCCACCGGAAGATTTCATCCGTCCAGGTTTCTTTATGTGCGGCATACTGCTGCTCCAGCAGATCAAGCTCCTGCTTATGTGCGTTCTCGGCGACGGCGATCGCCTCCTCGGCCAGAGCCGCCTCCTCCTTCTTCATCTGCTCGATGCGGCGCCGCGCCTTGTTCAGATAGTTTTCCCGCAGCTCGGCCTTCTTCAGTGCCAGGCTCTGCTCGGTCTTCTCCCGCAGATTGTTGGCTTCCAGCGTGATTTTCTTGGCCTCGGCGTCGGTGTCCAGAATACGCTGAATGACCTCCTGCAACTCGGCCGGCGTCTCGGTTACCGCGGTCTTTTTTTCGTCCATTCGGGTCGCCTCCTTTCCAAACAGATTTCCAATTCGGTATCAAGTAACACTACCTGATTTGGTTGTTATTATTTTAACACTATCTTTTAAAAAATCAATAGTTTTTTATTTCAAAAACTGACTAATAATGAAAACATCTCCGTCTCTTTTTGTGCATTTTTATGGGGAGGTCTTTGCCCATTTGTAAAGTGGAATTATGAGAGCGGAGCTCTTTCGCAACTCTACAGGAAAAGCGACCGGATATTTCGCCGGCCGCCTGTTTTCTTTTTCAGATTTTTTGCAAAAGATCGCGCCGCATCTCCTCCACCAGGTCGAAATCGGTCGCGGCGGCGTAGTATCCGTTGACCCGCTCTACTTCTGCCGCGGCGGAGGAAAGCAGCAGAATTCCGCTGTCCAGAAGCTCCCGCGCTGCCCGGCGGTTGAAGCTGATTCGCTGCCGGTGGGCGCGCATGGCCTGCGGGTCGGTGAATCTCCGGGCGTGCACGGTTCGGCTGCACTCCATCTCTCCCAGAAAGCGGTTGGCGCTCACAAATCCAACGCCGAGGCCGGGCAGCAGCAAATGCTCCGTTTTCCCGGAAAGCAGCGGACAGGGGCAGCGCACCGCCGGAATCCCCGCCTCCTCCGCCTTCTTTGCAAGAAGCTGCAGAATCCGATCGGAAACAGCGCCGCAGGCATCCGAAAAGCTGTACACCCTTTGGCAGAGCTTTTGGACGGTGGAATGATAGGTGACCACACCCTGCGGCGTAACGCCGCTTAAAAAGCGCTGCTGCGTTTTTCCAAACGCAGAGTCCGCCTCGGGCGCCGCCTGCAGCAGCCTTGCGAACAGGTGCCCGGCGTATCTCTCCGCCTTGGCCGCGTCGGTGCAGGAAAGCTCTGTCTCCATATTATCCCGCAGCAGCGCGGCCGCCGCGCCGAAATATTTGTCCGCCCGCCGCCGCATGGAACGGGCCGACTGCATCTCCTCAACAATTTTGGGCTTGAACGGCATCAGGATAGCTTCATCCAGACATGCGTCGAAGGAGAGCACCGTCTCACAAACGACGGGATAACGCGCGGTATCTCCGAGCGCTTCTCCGTTTACCAGCAGAACCCCCTTATCCTCCACGGCGATGCCGTCCAGCGACTTTGGATCGTCCAGCGCCGGAAAGAGGGTCACGTCCGAGCCAGCGTCGGAGATTTCCCGCGCTGTGCGTTTTAAAAAGAGGGATTTTGCCATGCTGTGTCCGCCCTCCAGCACATAAACCCGCCAGCCCGCCTCGGCGGAATACACCTCCCGAAAGCGGGAGAGCGTCCCCTCTCCCCTGTGCGCAGTCATAAAAAACATCGGCATTGCATTTAAACCGGACATACTGCCAGCCTCCCCATTTTGGAAACGTTTTGTGCCGCCGGCGGTGAGTGCCTCTTGCCGACGGCCGCTTACTTCATCCTATTCCAAAAGGAAGAAAGCGCTACAAATTCTTTTGAAATCGCCGCTTAAATCGACGAAAATTTTTAAAATTCTGCACAAAACCGATTTTTTATAAACGCCATGTGGAGGACGAAAAATATAAAAACGCTGTGGAAAGCGGTTGCTCTTCGCACCTTCCACAGCGTTTTGCTTACATTAAAATCATATTAAAAAAAGAGAACTGCCGTCCTTTTTTTCGGAAGGGTTACAGCCCCATCTCCCGAATCTCCGCCCGGATGTCGGCCGAAAAGCTGCAATAAACGGCCTCCCCCACCTCCTGATAAACGGGGTCGCCGTCCTTGCCGCAGAGCATGGCGAAGGTCTGCCCCATGCGGCGCTCGACATCGCCGCCCCGCCGCAGCGCCAGGTAGTAGAAGGAAAAAACGCCGGTGTCGGACATTTCAAAGTAGGTCTTTTCACTGCGCTTTTTCACATAATCGTAAAAAGCGCCGTAGGCCACCGCCGCAACCGTCCGGTTTTTGCAGAAGCGGTCAAAGCCGGTCGTGGCGGTAAAGGCAAGCAGATTGCGCCGCTGCAACAGGTCGGCGCTTTCATGCAGGCCAAAGCTCTCCCCCCTGTCGGCGGCAAGAAGCTTCTCCGCCATCCGCTCGCCGAGGCGGCGTGCCCGCTCGATATCGCCGTCGGCCATAGCCTGCCGCAGCTCGGGGGAAAGCGCCTCCTCCGAAGGGGGCTTCCGAATCTCCTGCGAAGGGTGGCTTCCGGCGATTTTCATATCTCTGTCGTCAAACACTTTTCATCACCTGATCCGTGTGTTCCTCTTTGTATTTCTGAAGCGCCTGCGCCAGCTGATCCGGGCAGGAGGTCGGCCGCATTCCGCAATGGATGCCGTTCAGCCGGTCGATCACCCAGTCGATGTCCTGCCCTTTAATCAGGCTGGATATACCCTGCAAATTGCCGGAGCAGCCCCCTTCAAAATGCACATCCCGAAGAATGTTGTCCTCTATCTCCATTTCGATCGAACGGGAGCAAGTCCCTTTTGTTTTATATGTGAATTTCAAACCGGTTATACCTCCCATTCACAGTGGGGCAGACTGCATAAAGCGGCTTGTCAAAGCGGCTTGTCCGTCTCCTGTTTCTGATGACAGGCGACTGCTGTCCCTGTCCGTAAGATATTATACACCAGATCAGGGACGGTTTGCAACATATTTCCC
>UQRS01000004.1 GCA_900543525.1 uncultured Oscillospiraceae bacterium | reverse complement strand
CACCCCACTTATTAGATAGTATATCATACTTGTCTAACAAATGGGGTGCTGTTCAAGTGCAGGTTTCACGGTCTTTTTTACGGTTTGCGATTTTTACCTCGGCGCGTCGGAAGCCTTCCGCCGCTTTTTATGCAGGAAGGCGATCAGGAAGACCAGGGAAGCCCCTGTGAGCGCGCCGCAGAAATCAATCAGAACATCCCGAAACTCGCAGCTTCGCCCCGGGACGAAATACTGATGCAGCTCGTCCGACAGGGCGTAAAGCAGGCTGCCGCCGAAAACCAGCGGCGCGCGAACCCGGAAGGAGAGCGGGTAGCAAAGCGAAAGCAGCGCGCCCAATGCTCCCAATACGAAGTACAAGGACCAGTGCGCCGCCTTGCGCAAAAGGGTGTGCAGAAGGGAGAGCAGCTGTGCCCGCTCTTCTGCGGCCATCCTCCGAAAAACGGGAAAGAGGGCGGTAATTCTCTGGAGCAGGCCGCCGCTCATGGCATTGGAGCTGCCGGCGTTTTGCGCCGACATATAGAAAATCATCCCGGCCCAAAAAAGCACAGCCACCCAAAGCAGGTATCTGAAACAGGTTGCCTTATGTTTGCGCAAACGGCCTTCCTCCTACCGCGGCCGGGCTTTCCGGCTTTTTTGTTTTATTGGCCGACGAGGTTCGCCCTGCCGGCTGCATGGCGGTAGCCGCGGCCGCTTTTATGAGAGGGGGTTTAGTTATTCACGCCCTGATGAAATCCCCTCGAGCTGGGGGTCAGTCCCTCGAACACATAGCCCTGCGCGCTGAGATACTCGATCATTTCGGGCAGCGCCTCTACCGTGGTGCTTTTGGCCGCCGCGTCGTGGCAGAGAACGCAGATATCCCCATACTGGTTGTAATCCAGCGCCTTGATATGTCCCACCAGCTTGCTGGCGGGAATATTGTTTCCGCTCGCGTCGCCCGAGTCGACATTCCAGTCGAAATAGAAGTAGCCGCGTTCCTCAACCATGCGGGTCAGCTCGGTCATAACGCCCGCGCAGTAGCTTTTGCTGACCGTGTTGCTGCTGCCGCCCGGGAAGCGCATGAGCACGGTCTTTTCCCCGGTGATGGCCTCTACCCGGCTCCGAATGGTCTCCAGATCCTGGAAGAAGGCGTCGGTGCTGGTGTAAATCTGCTTGTAGCTGTGGGTGTTGGAGTGGAGGGCGACCGTGTGCCCTTCGTCATGGATGTTTTTGACATAGTCCAGCTTGCCGGCGCCGATGACGAAGAAGGTGGCCTTGGCATTATAGCGCCGCAGAACCTCCAGAATTTTCAGCGTGTTTTCCGACGGTCCGTCGTCGAAGGTCAGGTAGCAGACCTTCTTGGCCGGCTTTTCGGAGGAGGCGGAGGACCCGCCCGTTTCGGCAGAGGTGGGCGTCTCCTTGCTCTTGTGCGCCGACTGCATGGCGTTCAGTTCTTCCCGCAGGCTGGTCAGGCGGGTCACCATGCCGGCCGTCGCCGCCTCATAAGAGGATACAACCTCGCCGTAGTTGGAGTCGTCGGCCGCCAGCGTCGGGAGATTGATTTCTCCAAACAGGTTTTGATAGGTGCTCAGCTGCTGCTTGCAGGTTTCCGCGTCGTTTTGCAGGGCGGTCATTTCACTGGTCAACTGTTCGGCCTTTTGAGAAAGCAGCCAACACCGCCCTCCCAAAACGCCGCAGGCCGCGACCGCCACGACCAGAAGGATGATGAGAAACACTTTGAAGGTGTCGATTTTCCGCTTTTGGGGGTGGGGAGGCCGTTCCGTAAAGAATTGCTCATACTGCATTATGTTTTATCATCCTCTCAGAAAAATGTGCTTTTTTTAAAATCTGCCGTCCGCATTTTTACAGCGTGTGCAAAGCCCGGCTCAGCGCAGTGCGGACAGCAGGGTGTCCAGGTCGCTTTGCAGGGTGGAGAGAAAGCTGTCGGCCGTCATTTCACCCGTGACGATCGGATCCAGGACATAGACCGGCACGTTTGTCTCTCTCGAAATGGTTCGGGCGGTGTCGTCGGGGTATTGCGGTTCGGTGAAAATGGCGTTGCAGCTGCCGGACTTCACCCTTTCGATCAGGCTGCTTAAAGTCTGCGGATCGGGGGCGGTTCCCGGCTCGGTCTCGATGACCGCGTCTACCTCCAGCCCGAACTCGTCCGCCAGGTATTCAAACGCCTCGTGAAAGGTGATGATTCTGCGGTTCTGCAGGGCGGAAAAGCGGTCGATATATGCGTCGTGAAGCGCCGCCGCCCCGGCCTGAAAGCGGGTGAGGTTTTGGCGGAACAGGTCGGCGTTTTCCGGGCTGGCGGCCGAAAGGGCTTTGCATATATTGCCGGCCATGACGGCCGCGTTTTCGGTGGAGAGCCAGATGTGCGGATTGACGCCGCCATCCTCCTTCAGCAGGAGCG
Organism: uncultured Oscillospiraceae bacterium; assembly: GCA_900543525.1. Lineage (GTDB taxonomy): Bacteria > Bacillota > Clostridia > Oscillospirales > Acutalibacteraceae > UQRS01. The sequence goes on along the minus strand of UQRS01000004.1, from coordinate 40,445 downwards.
CCCCCTCGGAGCTGTCGGCAACGGTAAGCGCTTTGTACTGCGCCGTAATTTTGTCGAGGAAGGATCCTTCCATTCCGGCGCCGCCAATGATGTAGAGATCCGCTTTTTCCACACGCTTCATATCGTCGGCCGTAATCTGATAGTCGTGCAGGCAGCCGGTGCTGTTTGCCGCCATGCAGGAAACCGAGAGGTTGTCCGCCCCTTCGGCGATGGTCAGGGTAAGGGCATACACCGGCGCGAAGGAGGCGACTATCTCCAGCCGGCCGGAATCGGCAGCCTCCGGCGCTTTGCAAGCGGCAAGGCCGGTAAGGCAGCAGGTTAAAACACCGGCCAAAAGGCCGGAAGTCAGGCGTTTTATTGTTTTTGCAAATTTCTTAATGTGCAACTGAATGCTCCTTTTTTTCTGTGAATTGGCGAAAAACAGCCGCGCGGCTGTCCGGTATCTTAAAAACGTTTTTGCTTTTATGTGCTTGATGATATCGCGCCTCCAGCTATTATACCCCATGCGGATTATAAAATAAAGTAAAAATTTGCTTTTCATTTAAAATGATTCATGGTATACTGTTTTTGGAAAAAAGATTGTCCGCTGTCTGCCGGCTATTTGCCGCCGGGCGGGGGATATCTTAAAAATAGGGGAGGGTCGTCAAAGCGGCCGTTCTTCCCCAAATTTCAAACAAAGGATGATGAAAGATGAAAATCACAAAAGATATGCTGATCGGCGATGTGCTGGATCAGAATACCGACGCCGCCAAGTTCTTTTTTGAAATCGGAATGCATTGCCTCGGCTGCCCTGCCTCCCGCGGGGAGAGCATCGAGCAGGCCTGCGCGGTGCACGGCACCGATGTTGACGCGCTTCTGGACAAGCTGAACGCCTTTTTTGCAGAGGCATAAGGCGGATATGCCGGAGCTCAGCAAACGTCTGTCGGCGATTTTGTCTCTGATTTCGGAGGGGGCGCGGGTGGCCGATATCGGCACCGATCACGCCTATCTCCCGATCGCGCTGGCCGCTTCCGGCCGGGCAAAAAGCATTATCGCCTGCGATATTCACAAAGGGCCGCTTGCCGTGGCTGCAAAAAACCTGGCCGTCAGCGGAGCCGAGGGGGTAGATCTTCGGCTCGGTGACGGCCTTTCTCCGGTTCGGGAGGGGGAAGCGGACACCATCGTCATTGCCGGCATGGGCGGCGAGGTGATCGCCTCGATTTTAGCGGCCGCCGACTGGGTAAAAACCCGCCGGCCGCTGCTGCTGCTTCAGCCCATGACCTCGGCGGAGGAGCTGCGCTGCTTTTTGTCGGACGGCGGCTTCTCCATCCGGCGGGAGCTGGCGGTGGAGGATGCCGGCCGCGTGTATGCGATCATCGCTGCCGAATACACGGGAGAGTGCGGTGCCTATTCCGAGGCGGAGGCGTATATCGGCCATCTGCGCGGCCGGGACGCGGCCGAGCGGCGCTACATCGCCTGGCAGCACCGCCGCCTTTTGAAGGAGGCGGCCGACCTCGAACATATTCCCCGCCGGGCGGAGGCGTACGCCCACGCGGCGCGCTGTGCCGCCTTCCTCGGCCGGGTGCTGGAGGCGGCGGAGCAGTCCGCCACAGAGGCGGAGGATACCCTGCCTCTTTCCGAATAGCGGCGGGGTGCAGCTGCTGCAGAGCCTTGTGTGTTAAACCGGCCGAGGAAAGCGGCAAACCTCTGAATAAAAATCAAAAAGGCCGGCGTACCGCTTTTTTACAAGCGCGGCGTCCGGGGCGGACTGCGCTGCCGGAAGGCCGGGAAAGGATGAGAATCTATGCCGCGGGTAGAGGAAATTTATACATTTTTGGATGGGTGGGCGCCCTTTGCGACCCAGCTGTCCATGGACAACGCCGGCCTGCTGGTCGGCAGCCGGACGGCGCCGGTTACGGGTGTTACGGTTTGCTTTGACATCACGGCGGACGTCGTGCGGCAGGCGGAAAAGGCCGGGCACAACCTGATCGTCAGCCATCACCCGGTGATTTTTCACCCTTTGCGCCGGCTGGAGGGGGAGAGCGTTCCCTATCTTCTGGCGGCGGGAGGTATGTCGGCCATCTGCGCCCATACCAATCTGGACGCGGCGGCCGGTGGAGTGAATGATGTTCTGGCCGCTGCCCTCGAACTGCAGGAGGTACGGCCGCTTCCCGACGGGGAGGAGAACACGCCGCCCATGGCCCGCATCGGCCGGCTGGCACAGCCGATGTCTCCGGCGGTGTTTGCTGCCTATGTGAAGGAGAAGCTCGGCTGCGGCGGAGTACGGTACACCGACCCCGGGCGGGAGATCCGGCGGGTTGCCGTCCTCGGCGGGAGCGGCGCCGACCTCCTCGAAACGGCGGCAGAGGCCGGAGCCGACGCCCTCGTCACGGGGGAGGCGCGGCATCATGAGCTGCTGCTGGCCGGGGTGCTCGGCATTTCTCTGGTTGACGGGGGACACTTCTGCACCGAGCAAAAAATTGTGCAGGAGCTGTGCCGCCGGCTGTCGGCCGCCTTCCCCGATCTTTCGGTCGCCGCAGCCAAGGAGGTCGAGCCGGCCAAATATGTTTGAGATCCGGCAAAGGCCTATAGTTTGCTGAATGTTAAAGCTTTGTGTTGCCTTTGCCACGCGTTTCGCCTTGCGGCAAAACGCCGGGGATTTTATTTTTGATATGGCTTTGAGGGCAAAGGCCTATAGTTTGCTGAGTATCCAAATTTTGCTATTATATTTAATCGGAAATATTGCTTCTTGACCCATACCATCGGTTGACGAGGGTATTGTCTGAGAAAAAAAGGTTCGCCGCCTGCCGCCTTTTGTATATGGGTCGGCGCAGAGTATATGAAAGGATGAACGTGTTTTGGCACTGGACGGCGCGCTGCTGCGCAAACTGATACAGGAAATCGAACAAAACGCGCGCGGCGCCCGCGTGGACAAGATTCATCAGCCCGCCAGAGAGGAGATTGTGCTCTTTCTCCGCTCGCCCGGCTTTTCGGGGCGGCTGCTGCTTTCGGCCGGCGGAAGCGCACCGCGGCTGCACTTTACCCGCTTCGCACCGGAGAACCCGGCGCAGCCGCCGATGTTCTGCATGCTGCTGCGCAAGCTTTTGTCGGGGGCGCGGCTGACCGCCGTGCGGCAGTACGGCCTCGACCGGGTGGCCGAGCTGGAGTTTGAGGCCCGCAACGAGATGGGGGACATCATCTCCCCCCGCCTGGTGGTGGAGATTATGGGCAGCCGCAGCAATATCCTCCTGATCGGGGATGACGGCCGGATTGTCGACGCGGTGCGGCGCAGCGATCCCGAAAAGCCCTCCGACCGCATGATTTTCCCCGGCGCTGCCTATCAGCCGCCCCGGCCGCAGGACAAGGTGAATCTGCTGAAAGAGGGGGCTGCCGCGGTCTCCTCCCGCTTGAGGGAAATGGAGGGAGACCGGCTCTCCGACGCCCTTTCCCGCACGGTCGAGGGGGTCTCCCGCATTGTTTGCAGAGAGGTGGCCTTCCGCGCCTGCCGCGACGCCGACATTGCGGTGTCGTCGATGAGCGCCGAGCAATATGCCAGGCTGGAGATTTATCTCGGCCGCCTTGCGGAGAAGATTGCCGCCGCCGGACAGCCGGTGCTGGTCAGCACGCCGTCGGGCGAGCCGATCGACTTTACTTTTACCGAGGTGTCGCAGTACGGCGGCGCGGCGGTGACCCGGGAACTGGACGATTACTCGACCCTGCTTGATAGCTTTTATGCCGAGCGGGAGCGGGTGGCCGCCATGAAGCACAAGAGTGCCGAGCTGCTCCGCCTCCTTTCCACCACGACCGCCCGCATCTCCCGCAAGCTGGACGCCCAGCGCGGCGACCTTGCTCGCTGCGCCGACCGGGAGAAATACCGCGTCTTCGGCGAGCTGCTCAAGGCCAATCTGCACAGCATTCCCAAGGGCGCCTCGGCCGCGGTGGTGCAGAACTACTACGACCCCGAGCTGAGCGAGGTCAAAATTCCGCTGAACGCCGCACTTTCTCCGGCGGCCAACGCGCAGAAGTATTTCAAGGATTATAAAAAAAGCTACACCGCCGAGCAAACGCTGACCCGCCTGATTGCGGCGGGGGAGGAGGAGCTACGCTATCTGGACAGCGTGTTTGACGCTTTAAGCCGTGCGGGAACGGCCGCCGACCTTGCCGAAATCCGGGAGGAGCTGGCCGCCGGCGGTTATCTTCGCCTGCCCGGAGGACGGAAGAACCGTCAGCCGGCGGCAGGCCGCCCGATGGAGTTTTGCTCCTCCGACGGGCTGCGGATTCTGGTCGGGCGCAACAACCGCCAGAACGATCAGCTCACGCTGAAAACCGCCGACCGGGACGACCTCTGGCTGCATGTCAAGGACATGCCCGGCTCTCACGTGATTGTCTGCTGCGCGGGGAAAGAGGCTTCGGCTACCGCCTTGCAGGAGGCGGCGACTCTCGCGGCCTATTTTTCAAAAGGGCGGGACTCCGCCTCTGTGCCGGTTGACTTTGCGCCGGTGCGGCGGGTGAAAAAGCCGGCCGGCGGTCGGCCGGGCATGGTGATTTACACCGGCAACCGCACTCTCTATGTCACGCCGGATCGGGAGGTTTGCCGCCGCCTGGCCGTATCGAAGGAGGTATTTATATGAATATTCAGGTTTTTGGAAAGGCCAAGTGCTTCGATACCAAAAAGGCACAGCGGTATTTCAAGGAGCGGGGCATCCGGTTCCAGAATGTGGATCTGAAGGTGAAGGGGATGTCCAGGGGAGAGCTGAAAAGCGTCGCCGCAGCGCTCGGCGGGCTGGACGCCCTGGTGGAGGAAAAGGCGGATGGCGCGGCGCTTGTGCGCTACCTCTCCCATGAGGAGGACAAGCTGGAAAAGCTGGCCGAGCATCCCGAATATCTCAAAACCCCGATCGTCCGCAACGGACGGCAGGCGACGGTCGGCTATCAGCCGGAGGTTTGGAAAAACTGGGAATAATTTCTCTCTGAATCGCGCCTGTCATATTTTTTATCCTGTAAATCGCTTTACAGGGCGCCGCGGCCTATGCTATAATAACAGCATTGTTTTTGCCCTTTGAGAGGGGGCGCCTTCCGGTGACGTCGGCAGCCTCTTTGCAAAAGGCAAGGAACCGAACATTATCTGCTAAGGAGAAGGGTATGAAAACCAAGGAGTTTGATATTGCAGGTATGCTTTTCCTGCTGCTCAGAAAGGTGTACATATTGATTATCGGCTGTATCGCCGGTCTTCTGGTTGCTTATTCGGTGACCAGCTTTCTGATTGTGCCGAAGTATACCTCTTCGCTGAACATGTACGTCAACAACGGATATACGGCGCAGGACGGAACCGGCGTCATCACCACCGGAACCATCAACGCGTCCATCAGTCTGGTGAACACATACTCGGTGCTGCTCAAGGACGACACGTTCATGCAAAGCGTGTCGGAGGCGCTGGGCGGCCGGGTTTCTGCGCGGCAGATTCAGTCGGTCGTGACCATGAACGCCGTGAATGAGACGGAGGTTATGCGGATCTCGGCCACGACCACCGACCCGGTGTTGTCGGCGGATATCTGCAACACCATCGCCGCTCTGGCGCCGGATATGCTCAAGCGGGTGACCCAGTCCGGCGCGGTAGAGGTGGTCGGCCCCGCCACTCCGGCGGCGCGCCCCTCTTCTCCCAATCTGACCTTTAATTTGCTGGTCGGCGCGCTGATCGGCATTCTTCTCCCCGCGGCGGGGATTGTGCTGCGCGCCCTCTTCGACACGACCATCACCAGTGAGGAGGAGGTCAAGCAGGTTTACGGCCTCACCTCTTTGGGAGAGGTGCCGAGCTTCCGGATGGATTCCGCAGCGAAAAAGCAGCTGTATAAAAACAAGGGACACCGCTCGGCTGAGACTTATTCCGCCATGCGGCTGAGCGAGAAAACCCCCTTCCAGATTCGGGAGGCGTACAAGGCCATCCGTACCAACCTGATTTTCGCTCTGGGTACGAGTGATAAGAAGATTATTGAGATTTCGAGCTCCTCTCCCGAGGAGTACAAATCGACCACCACGGCCAATCTGGCCATTGCCATGTCGCAGACCGGCGCCAAGGTTTTGCTGATTGACGCCGACATGCGCAAACCGGTTCAGCACAAAATATTCCGTCAGGATAATTCCAAGGGCCTGTCCAAGGTTCTGGCCGGGCTGGAGGAGCTTGGCGACTGCATCAAGCAGAATGTGTTGCCCAACCTCGACGTTTTTACCGCCGGGCCGACCCCCCCGAACCCTTCCGAGCTGCTCGGCTCGAAGAATATGGAGGTTTTGCTCGACGCGCTGGAAAAATATTATGACATCATCTTTATTGATACGCCGCCGGTCAATATTGTAACCGACGCGCTCTCCATGTCCAAGTACACCTCGGGCGTGCTGCTGCTGGTTCGCCAGGGCAAGACGCAGTACCGGGATATCGAGGAATCGGTTGAGGCGGTTCGCACCACCAACACCAATCTGCTCGGCACAATTTTCGTCGACACCAACGAGGATAAACGGCGTTACGGCCGCCGGTACGGACATGGCTATAAATACGGCTATGGCTACTATGGCAGGGAGGATGAGTACGCCTCTGCCGCCGCGCGGGAGGAGACGGATGAGAACCGAAAAACCAGGGCTTAAAACTGACTTCCACAGCCACGTCCTGCCCGGCATGGACGACGGCGCGGCGGATGTTTCGGTCTCCCTCTCGCTGCTGCGGATTTTGGGGGAGCAGGGCATCTCCCGGGTTTATGCCACGCCGCACTTCTACCTGTTCCGCGAGACGGGGGAGGCCTTCCTCGCCCGGCGGGAGGAGCGGCTCGGCCTTTTGCGGCGGGAGCTGCCCGGCGCCGGACTGCCGGAGGTGTTTCCCGGGGCGGAGGTCTGCCTCTGCCATGATCTTGCCGAATGCACCCGTCTGCCCGAGATGTGCTATGCCGGCACCAATCTGATCCTGCTGGAGATCCCCTACACGGGCTATCAGGACTGGATGGCGGAGGAGGTTTGCAACCTCTGCTACCGTTATCGGCTGCGGCCGGTGCTGGCGCATCTGGATCGGTATGTCGACCGCCTGGAGGATCGGCAGCTGGAGGCACTGCTTTCCCTTGACGATGTGGTGGTTCAGCTGAACAATCACTCGCTTTCGCACCGGGCGGGCGTCCGCTTTGCGGCGGCGCTTTTGTCGGAGGGGTACGACCTCCTTTTCGGCAGTGATACCCACAACCTCACCACCCGCCGGCCGGATTTTGACCTGGCCGACCGCGCCCTCCTGAAGAAGCTGAAGCCCTCCGGTCTGACCGGGCTGATTGTTCGGCAGGCCGATCTGCTGGCCGAGGCCGCCGGAGCGGTAGGAGCGCTGTAAAGGTTCACCGACCCGCTTGCGGCCGATGAACTTTTTCTTTAAAAGAGGGGCGGCCGTGTCGGCTCGGTTTGCCTCTCTTTGCATTTCTTTGAAAGGATGATGATTTATGCGACGACTCGGAGGACTCCTTCTCCTTTTGAGTATGACGGCGGTGCTGGTGGCCTGCGGCTCTGCCGCGACCTCTTCCGCCGCGGGAGAGGTCTCTCAATCCGCGATGGAGATTCAGGTTTCCCGCGTGTCGTCGGACGAGACGTCGGCCGCCCCGTCCAGCACGGCCTCCTCCTCGGACGCCGTCGCAGAGGCGGAAATCCTCGACCTTTTTTATACCCGGCTGGCGGCGGTTAAGAAAAAGGACGCTGCGGCCTATCTTGCGGTTTATCCGGCGGCTTATGCCGACCGGCTGCAAATCACCGACAAGAATTTGACCGAGTACAAGAAGGCCTTTTCGGAAAAGTGCAAAACCTTTCTGACCGCGCTGGGCGGGGAGATTTCGCTCTCGGCCGAGATTGTCGGCCGCTCCGACCTGTCGGAGGAGGCGCTGCGCACCTACCGCTCGGATTTCAAGACCGATTATTCCGAGGCCGCCAACATTACCGATATCCGCCGGCTGCGTATCCGCTGCACCTATACCGGAGAGACGACCTCCCGGACCGGCACCGACTGGTATGTTGCCTATGCCGTGGATGGGGAGTGGTATCTCTCCCCCGAAAGTCAGCTGTTTTAAAGAGCGGCGGACAGCCCTGCGGCGGGGCGGGACTCTGCTTTTTTCGAAAAAGCTGCGGCGGAGAAAGATGCCTTGGCCTCGGCACTTGCCGGAGGCTAAGGCGTCTTTCTTTACATACTCTGGTGCGGAATTGTCAAAGCATGGATGAAATCCCGCCGATTCTGTAACGATTTTGTAACTTGTTTGTTATTTTTTCGATGAAAGCCTTGCAAAAGCAACAAGATTTGTGTAAAATAAATATATCTTTAGGCAGACAATGCAGGTCAAAGTACAGTACGCCGCAAGGGGCGGTTTGGGGAGTGCTTTTCTGCGTTTCCCTTACCGTCCGGCAGGTGTTCGCGGCGGGCTGTGCCTTTTGCAGCTTGCCGCGGAACAGGTATTGTATTCTGACCCGTATTGTCCGGATTTTTTAAATGAAAGCTATTACAAGGAAAGAGAGGCAAACTTTATGTCCAATCGGTTATTTCAGGGTGTCGTGCATCAGATGAAGGATGCCGTCGACCGCACCATCGGCGTTATGGACGAAAACTACACGATCATCGCCTGTAGTGATCTTTCCAGAATTGGGGAGGCGCACGAGCTCAACGTGCCGTCGGCTGTCACGGGGACCGAGACCTTCGTATGGGGACAGGCAACCTACAAGCCGTTTGGCGCGCCGCAGCATCCCGACTATATCCTGTTTGTGGAGGGGACTGATCCTCAGGCTGCGAAGTATGCCGCGCTGATGGCGGTGGCCCTCTCGAATATCAAGCATTATTATGATGAGAAATACGACCGCGGCAATTTTATCAAGAATATCATTCTGGACAACATCCTGCCGGGCGATATTTATCTGAAGGCGAGGGAGCTTCGCTTCAACAGCGACGTTTTCCGCGCCGTGCTGCTGATCCGGATCACCACCCGCAACGACGTTTCGGCCTATGACGTGATCCAGAACCTCTTCCCCGACAAGAACAAGGATTTTGTCATCAATATCAGTGAGACCGACATCGCCCTCGTGAAGGAGACCAAGTCCAATATCGACGCCAACGATCTGGAGAAGCTGGCCCGTTCCATCGTCGACACCCTGTCGGGTGAGTTCTATACCCACGCGGTGGTCGGCATCGGCACGATTGTCGAGGGGCTGAAGGATCTCGCCAAATCGTTTAAGGAGGCGCAGGTCGCGCTGGAGGTCGGCAAGGTTTTCGATACCGAAAAGGCGATTGTCAGCTATGACAACCTCGGTATTGCGCGGCTGATTTATCAGCTGCCGACCACTTTGTGTGAGACCTTCCTGCGGGAGGTTTTCAAGCGCGGCTCGATCGAAAGCCTCGATCAGGAGACGCTTTTCACCATCCAGCGGTTCTTTGAAAACAACCTCAACGTATCCGAAACCTCGCGGAAGCTGTTTGTCCACCGCAATACGCTGGTCTATCGGCTGGAGAAAATCAAGAAGATCACCGGCCTCGACCTGCGGGAGTTTGACCATGCCATCGTCTTTAAGATTGCGCTGATGGTTAAGAAATACCTCAGCGCCAACCCGGTCAAATATTAAAGCAGCTTTTTTAAAAAATACATCGTTTGCGGCAAATTTCAGAAAGGTTTGTGAGTGTCATCGGTATGAAAGAGATTCCGCAGTCCCTGTCAGCGGACAGCCCGGTCATCGAATTCAACGGCGTGTATAAGACCTATCCGACCGGAACGCACGCCCTTAAAGATATGAATATCCGCATCAAAAAGGGCGAGTTTGTCTTTGTCGTCGGCCCTTCCGGCGCGGGCAAGAGTACCTTTATGAAGCTGGTCATGCGGGAGGAGAAGCCCAATGCCGGCCGGATTCAGGTCAACGGCTTTGATCTGACCAACATGAAGCGGCGGGACGTTCCCAAGCTTCGCCGTACTATGGGCATTGTATTTCAGGATTTTCGGCTGATTCCGACCATGGACGTCTTTAACAACGTTGCCTTTGCCATGCACGTCGTGGGGGAGAGCAACCGGGATATCCGCAAGCGGGTGTCGCAGGCGCTGAATCTGGTCGGCCTCAGCGGCAAGGCGCGCTCCAAGCCGGCCGAACTTTCGGGCGGCGAGCAGCAGCGGGTCGGCCTCGCAAGGGCGCTTGTGAACAACCCCTCTCTGATTATTGCGGACGAGCCTACCGGCAATGTTGACCCCAACATGTCGTATGAAATTGTCGAGCTTTTGATGGAGATTAACCGCCGGGGGACAACCATCCTGATGGTTACGCACGAGCATCAGCTGGTGCGGGACTTCGGCCGGCGGGTTATCATGATTGAGAATGGCACGGTCGTGGCCGATAACGAAGGCGGTGAGTCCCATGAAGCTTAGAAGTCTGCGCTACCTCGCGGGGGAGGGCGTCAAAAGCATCTGGGTCAACCGGCTGATGTCACTGGCCTCTATCGGCGTGCTGGTGGCCTGTATGCTGCTGATCGGCGTCGCAATCGCCCTCTCGGCCAACATCGACGTTGCGCTCGGCAACCTCGAGCAGCAGAATGTCGTGATGGTCTACTTCCGGGATGAGGCCGCCGTGCAGTACGGCACTTCCTCCCTCCCGGCTTCGTCGGATACGTCGTCAGGCAGCCAGTCGGACGGGAGTTCCTCCCTCACGGCCTCGGACACTTCTTCGCGCGCGTCGGAGGTTTCGGACGCGGCGGGGAGCACGGTGTCCGGCACCGCCTCCTCGACCGAGTCGGAGGAGGTCCTGACGGAGGAGGCTGCCCGTGCCCTCTGCGATAAAATTGCCGCGATTCCCAATGTCGCTTCGGTCGAGTTTGTCCCGAGCGAGGTCGGGCTGGATCGCATGCTGAATACCATGGACGAGGCACAGGCCGACTACTTCACCTGGCTGCGGGAGGATAATCCGCTCTCGCACGGCGCCAAGGTGACCATGACCGACCTGTCGCAGTTTGATCAGACCATCGCCGCGATTCAGTCGATCAAGGGTGTGGACAAGGTCTATCACCAGCGGGATCTGGCGGCGAAGATTACAACTCTGAAAAACGGCATCAGCATCGCCGGCGTCTGGATCGTCGGGCTGCTGCTGGTGATCGCGCTGGTTATCGTTTCCAACACCATCCGTGTAACCATGTACAGCCGCAAGCTGGAGATCAGCATTATGAAGGCGGTTGGCGCGACCAATGCCTTTATCCGTACACCGTTTATTGTGGAGGGTGTGGTGATCGGCCTGCTTTCGGCCGGCATTACCTCCGGACTGCTGTATTTTGTCTATCGCGGGGTGATCGACGCCATCCGCGACGGCCTGAATATGGTCAGTGTGGTGCCCTTCCGCGATTTCGCATGGCAGGTGTTCGGCCTCTTTGCCGCGATTGGCGTGCTGGCCGGCCTGCTTGGCAGTTCGATTATGATCAGCAAGTACCTGAGAAAAGAGGGAAGTGAGTTCCGTGCGCTTTAAACATTCCAGAAAAGCTGTTGTTATGCTGTCTCTTCTGACTGCTTTATCCCTGATTTTCTGCTGCTTTTCAGCCTCGGCTGTGACCAGCTCGGATATTTCCGATAAGCAGGCGGAGAAGGCTGCGCTTCAGCAAAAGGCGCAGGAAATCAAAAAGCAGATCGCCGCGCTGGAAAATGATGCGGACAAGCAGGAGCAGCTCAAAGCGCAGCTGGAGCGGCAGGTCTCCAACACCGAGGAGCAGGTGACCCTGATCAGCAACGAGATCGCCGCGCTCAACGGCAACATCGACCAGCTGACGCGGGAGATTGAGCAGAAGGAATCCGACCTGGAGGAGACCAAGGCACTCTTCAAGCAGCGGCTGCGGGCGATGTACATGTCGGGCAGCGAGAATGAGCTGCTGATCCTTCTGGGGAGCGACGACGTCGCGGATTACCTTGCCCGGACCGAGCTGACCCGCAGCGTCTCTGCCCACGACCGCGCCCTGATGCAGGAGATTGTGGATATGATGGAGGCCATCTCCGCCGCGCAGGAGGAGATTATCGCCGACAAGCAGTCCAAGCAGGAGGCGCAGGCCGAGCTGGAGCAAAAGCAGGCCGAGCTGGAAAGTCAGGTGCAGCAGACGGCCAAAACGATCGAAAACCTCGGCAAGGCGACCGTCTCTCTGACCGAGGAGCAAAAGGCGGCGGAGGCGGCCTTCGACGCGGCGGAGAATGAGATTGACGCCATGCTGGCCGAGCTGAGAAGGCAGGAGCAGCAAACCTCCAGCAAGCCTTCCTCTTCTTCGTCGAATACGTCGAGCGGCTCGTCGGGCGGGTCATCCTCCAGCAAGCCGTCGGGCGGTTCGGAATCGGCCTATAATTTTATGTGGCCTTCCCCGAACTATCATTACATAACCTCTCCCTTCGGGTATCGGATTCATCCGATCACCGGAGTGCGCAAGCTGCATGCCGGCTGTGACATCGGCGGCAGCGGAATTAACGGTACGCCGATTTACGCCGCCGACAGCGGCACGGTCAGCCTCGCGACCTATAACGCCGGCGGCTATGGGAATTATGTCATGCTTTATCACGGCACAAAATCGGATGGAAAGCAGTACGCGACCCTCTACGCGCACATGACCCGCTATGTGGTTTCTGCCGGGCAGAAGGTGCAAAAGGGCGATGTGATCGGGTATGTCGGTTCGACCGGTGCGTCGACTGCGCCGCATCTGCATTTTGAAATCCGGGTGAACGGTACGCCGGTCAACCCGCTGCTGTATTTTTAATCGTTTGGAGGATATGCTGTTTTGCATCAGAAACATAAGATCAGACGCATTCTCTGCCTGATTTTGACGCTGGTTCTGCTTTGCACGGCCGTTTCGTCCGTCCCGATGATGCAGGCCGGCGCCGCCACCTTGTCGGAGGCGCGGCAGAAACGCGACCAGATTCAGAAGGAGCTGGATACGCTCAAGGCGCAGAAGGCCGACCAGCAGGCCATCCAGAAAAAGCTGGAGGAGCAGGTCGCCAATACAGAGGATGAGATTTCCCTCGTTACCGAGGAGCTGAATAAGATCAAGGCCGAGCTTTCGACCGTGCAGGCTGAGCTGGACGCCAAAAACGCCGAGCTGGAGAGTAATAAGGAGCTTTTCAAGCAGCGGCTGCGCGCGATGTATATGACCTCCGGCTCGGGGGCGGAGCTGCAGGTGCTGCTTGGCAGCGACGACATGGCCGATTACCTGGCCAAAACCGAGCTGACCCGCAGCGTCTCCGCCCACGACTCCCAATTGATTGAGGAGATTGTGGCCGCCGTGAACGAGGTTGAGAGCAAGGCGGCGGAGATTCGGGTGAAAAAGGACGCGCAGGACGCGGTGAAAAAGGAACTGGCTGCCAAGCAGCAGGATTTGAATAATCAGATGAACGAGCTTTCCTCCGTGCTGGCCGCGCTGGAGGAGAATATCGACGATAAGGAGGCGGCGTACAATGCCGCCGTCGCGGAGGTTGACCAGCTCGCCAGCCAGGTGGTTGCGTCTGTGGGCGACTCCAGATTGTCGTATGACGGCAACTTCCTCTGGCCGGTGCCGGGCTATTACAACATAACCTCCGGCTTTAAGTGGCGCTGGGGTCGGCAGCATAAGGGAATCGACATTTCCAGCAGCGGCATCAGCGGCAAGCCGATTGTCGCCGCCGCGGACGGCGTGGTGATGACGGCGACCTACAACACCGGCGGCTACGGCAACTATGTTATGATCAATCACGGCGTCAACAACGGCGCCTCCTATGTAACGCTGTACGGACATATGACCCGGTATGTGGTCTCGGCCGGACAGTCGGTTACGCAGGGGCAGGTGATCGGATATGTTGGCTCGACCGGTTTTTCTACCGGGCCGCATCTGCATTTTGAAATTCGGGTGAACGGCACGGCGGTGGATCCTGCGGCATATTTTAATTGAGAAAAGACAAAAGGGCGAAACGGGGTGATCCACCTCCTTCGCCCTTTGCTTTTGAAAGGATTTTCTGTCTTATGAAACGAAAGATTCCGCTTTCTCTGGCCGTTTGCCTGATGGTGATCACCGCTTCGGCGACGGTGCTGGTCGTGCTTTTGTACCTGCTGCTTTCCGGCTCTTCCCTGATCGGCGGCACATCCTGGTACAGCAAGCTGAACGAGATTACCAAAAAAATAGATGAGATGTATTATGGCGAAATTTCTCCCGCCGCCTTGGCGGACGGAGCGGCCGCCGGGCTGGTAGAGGGCCTCGGCGACCCGTACGCGGGCTACTATGACGCGGAGGAGACGGAGGAGACCGCCCTCAGCAACAGCGGCGAAAAGGTCGGCATCGGCATTACGCCGGTCCCGGATGCGGAGGCTGCCGCCCTCTATGTTTATCGCGTGGATGAAAATGGGCCGGCTGCGGCCGCCGGCGTGCAGAAGGGTGACCGCATCACGGCGGTGAACGATGTGGCTGTGGCCGACGCCGGGTATGAGGCGGCCGTCTCCGCCTGCGCGGGGGAGGCCGGAAGCACACTCACCCTGCAGATTCTCCGGAATGGGGAGACGCTTTCGCTCCCCTGCACCCGCGCGGAATTCGAGCTTACGACGGTGTATCCGCACATGGTGGGGGAGATCGGGTATATGCAGATTTCCCGCTTTAATGAAAAGACGCCCGACCAGCTGATCGACGCGGTGGAGGAGATGACGGCCGCCGGCGCGCGGGGCTTGATTTTTGATCTGCGGCTCTGCGGCGGCGGACTGGTCGACGCGACTGCCCGCGCGCTGGATTACCTTTTGCCGGAGGGGAATATCATCTCTGCCACCTATGCCGACGGGCACAGCACCGTGCTCCACACCTCGGATAAGGCGGAGGTGAATCTGCCGATGGCGGTGCTGACGACCAAGAATACCGCCAGCGCGGCCGAGCTGTTTGCGGCGGCGCTGCGCGACTATGGCAAGGGGGTTCTGATCGGCTCGACTACCTATGGAAAAGGGGTCATGCAGCGCACCTTCGGACTGCACGACGGCTCGTCGGTGAAGTTCACCATTGCCGAGTTTGTCCCGCCGAGCGGCGTCAGCTTCAACGGCGTCGGCCTTGCCCCCGATATTTCGGTCGAGCTGACGAAGGAGGAGTCGGCGCGGTTCTATTACTTTACTGATGAAGAGGATTTGCATCTGAACGCGGCGCTGGAATATTTCGGCGACCTGTCCTGAGAGGTTCCGGCTGTTTCCGCCCGGCAGGGAGTATAATATGCTTGGCCCTTGCCTCCCTTTTTGGGGAAGGGAGCGTTAGCTGTCTCCGCCTATTTTATACGGAGCGGATGGGGCAGCTTTCCTCCCACACGGCCGCGCGGTTTCAAGTTTCCAAGTGCTTAACGCCGGTAAGGTGATGAGGGCGCCGGCAGCTTCAGATGACGGCGTTATAAGTATAGTAAAAACCCCCGAACTGCTTGATTACAGGCAGTTCGGGGGTTGCTTTTTGCAGATTTACAAAGGGGCGGGATCAATACATTCCGCCGCCGGCCGCTGCTGCTGCGGCCGCTGCGGCATTGGCTGCCGCGGCGTCTTCCTTCTTGTCGGCTACAAGAGACTCGGTCGTCAGAACCATGGCCGCAATCGAGGCGGCGTTTTCCATGGCTGAACGGGTCACCTTGGTCGGGTCGACAATACCGGCGTCGATCATGTCGACATACTCCTCCGCATAGGCGTTGAAGCCATAGCCGGTTTTTCCGCTCGCCTTGATGGTGTTCAGGATCACCGAACCCTCCAGACCGGCGTTGGCCGCAATCTGACGGATCGGCGCCTCCAGCGCCTTGAGCACAATCTTCACGCCGGTCTTTTCATCTCCGTCGACCGTGTCAAGAAGCGCCTCAACCGCGCCGCTGGCATTGACCAGAGCCACGCCGCCGCCGGCGACGATGCCCTCTTCCACTGCGGCGCGGGTCGCCGAAAGGGCGTCCTCAATCCGCAGCTTCTTATCCTTCATCTCAACCTCGGTCGCGGCACCAACCTTGATCACCGCTACGCCGCCGGCCAGCTTGGCCAGCCGCTCCTGCAGCTTCTCGCGGTCGAAGTCGGAGGTGGTCGTCTCAATCTGGGCGCGGATCTGGCCGACGCGAGCCTTGATCGCGTCCTTGTCGCCGGCGCCGCCGACGATGATGGTGTTCTCCTTGCCGATCTTGACCTGAGAGGCGCGGCCGAGCTGTGCAATCGTGGTATCCTTCAGCTCAAGACCCAGCTCCTCGCTGATGACCTCGCCGCCGGTCAGGATGGCGATATCCTGCAGCATCTCCTTGCGGCGGTCACCGAAGCCCGGCGCCTTGACCGCAACGCAGGTGAAGGTGCCGCGCAGCTTGTTGACAATCAGGGTCGAGAGTGCTTCGCCCTCGACATCCTCGGCAATAATCAGCAGCTTCTTGCCCGACTGCACAATCTGCTCAAGGAGGGGCAGAATCTCCTGAATATTCGAGATTTTCTTATCCGTGATCAGGATCAGCGGATCGTCGATGACCGCTTCCATCTTATCCGTGTCGGTCGCCATATAGGGTGTGATATAGCCGCGGTCAAACTGCATACCCTCGACAACCTCGGAATAAGTCTCGGCCGTCTTGGACTCTTCAACCGTGATGACCCCGTCGGAGGAAACCTTCTCCATCGCTTCGGCGATCAGCTTGCCGATCGTCTCATCCCCGGAGGAGATGGTCGCGACCCGGGCGATGTCATCCGAGCCGGAAACCTTCTTGGAGTTTTCCACAACCTTCTGAATGGCGGTGTCGGTCGCCTTCTTGATGCCCTTCTTGACCACCATCGGGTTTGCGCCGGAGGTGACATTCTTCATGCCCTCGGCAATCATCGCCTGTGCCAGGACGGTCGCGGTAGTCGTGCCATCTCCGGCCAGATCGTTGGTCTTGGTCGCAACCTCTTTTACAAGCTGGGCGCCCATATTCTCAAACGGATCTTCCAGCTCGATCTCCTTCGCGATGGTCACGCCGTCGTTGGTGATGAGGGGTGCGCCAAATTTTTTATCAATTACTACATTTCTGCCCTTCGGGCCCAGCGTGACCTTCACGGTGTCCGCCAGCTGGTCAACGCCCGACTGAAGAGCCTTTCTGGCCTCTTCGCCGAAAATTACTTGTTTCGCCATACTCTCTCGCTCCCTTATAAATTATTCGACAATTGCAAGAATGTCCGACTGACGGAGAATAGTGTATTCTTCCCCGTCCACCTTGACCTCGGTGCCGGAGTATTTGCTGGTCAGAACCTTATCGCCGACCTTTACGTACATCTGCACCTCGTTGCCGTCCACAACACCACCCGGGCCTACAGCCACGATCTCGGCTACCTGAGGCTTCTCCTTCGCCGATCCGGCAAGGATGATGCCGCTCTTGGTGGTTTCTTCGGCTTCGACCATTTTAATCACAACGCGGTCGGCCAACGGTTTAATCGTCATTACAATTCCTCCTTGTAAATGATAAGCTACAATCAGTTAGCACTCATCAGCCCTGAGTGCTAATACTATAATAGTACATATTTCCAAAAAATCAAGGGGAAATTTGCGATTTTGTCAAATGTTTTAAATTTGTTAATAATTGCCGCCGGATTTCCGGCTTTGGAGAAGCTGCGCAGGGCTGCCCGGACAGAAAAAATCCCCTTTGCGCCAAAGCGGCGGTTCAAAGGGGATTTTGGGATGCATGCTGCCTTTTTATAATCGGGGAGTGTCGTCGCCCGCGATAATCCGCGCGCGCAGCTCCACCACGTCGGAGACAGTCAGCTTGCCGTCAGCCACAAGGTCGCCGGCGGCCATCTGCCGGTCGGTGGCCGCGCCGCTGACGATCAGCTTTCGCAGCTCCACCACGTCGGAGACGGTCAGCTTTCCGTCAAAGTCAAGGTCGCCCGGGCGGGCGGTCAGCTGCACGGTTACCGTATAGTCGGCCGTGCTGCCGTCCTCCGCCGTGACGGTGTAGGTCACCGGCGCGGAGAAGTCCTGCGCCATGCCGGATTCCGGTGTGACGGTCGCGCCGGCACTGACCGTGATTTCGGGGGTCAGGCTTTTCAGATCGGTGCCGAAGGGAAGGGTGAGTGTAATGGCGTTGCCTGCAATCTCACCCGCCTGACCGTCGATGGAGAAGGAGAGGATCGCCTTCTCCTCAGACAGCGGCCGCGGGATATAGATGCGGAAGTGTGCGGCGGTTTCCGCGGTCTGTCCGGTGACTGCGGCGCCGTCTATGCGGGAGATGTTAAAGGCGCGGTAGGCATAATTTTCCCAGAACGCCTCATCCACCGTGAAGCGGAAGGTGGTAACATTGCCGGGACGTCCGGGTGCGTTCGTTCCCTGCGGCGCCCAGCCGTCCGGCCGATACTGATAGCCGGCGTCAATCTCGATTACGCTGCCCACCGGGATGTCGGCCTTGGTATAACGATCCCGGGTGGCGACAAAGTATTTGGAGTTGTCGGCCGCGGCGTTCAGGCCGGGGTTGGCGGAATACGCGCCGTTGCCCGAGTTCCAGTAGGCCTCGCCCACCGGGGTCCATTCGAGCAGGGTGTATTTGTCATAATCAAAGAAGGGCAGCAGCTCGACCGAGACGATGTAGACCTGCCTACTGCCGTCCTCCGCCGTGACGGTGTAGCGCACCGGTTTGGTAAAATCCTGCGCCTCATCCAAAGCGGGGGAGACGGTGGCCTTATCGCTGATCGTAAACTGCGGGGTCAGTGCGGTAACATCGGTTTTGGCCGGAAGCGTTACGGTGATCCAGTTGCCGCGAACGACGCCTTCCGCCTCACTGATCGAGAGATCCTTCAGCTGCTTTGCGCTGCTCTTGATGCGGCCGTCCGGCGGGAGATAAATCCGGAAGTGCGAGGCGATTTCTTCCGTCCGTCCGGTGACAGCCGTTCCGTCGGTACAGGCAATATTAAAAGCACGGTATTCATAGTTTTCCCAGAAGCTGTCGTCAACGATCGTCTGTGCAGCTGTAGTGTTGCCCGGCCGGCGGGTAGAGGCAGCACCCTGCGGCGCCCAGCCGTCCGGTCGATACTGGTAGCCGGCGTCAATTTCGATGACGCTGCCCACCGGAATATCCTCCTTGGTATAGCGGCGATCGGTAGCAATGAATTTTTTGGAATTGTTGGCCGTAGTGGTTAAGATGGGATTTTCCGCATATCCGCCGTTGCCCGAGTTCCAGTAGGCTTCACTCACCGGGGTCCAATCGAGCAGGGTGTATTTGCTTAAATCAATCGCGTCCTTTACTTTATAGCTGGACTCGGTGACCTCAAAAGGCTTTTCCACCGCGTTCTGCACCGCCTCCCGAATCAGGGGGAGGTACTGGCTCGGAATCTCCTCTATACTGGGGACATAGTCTATATCCGCGATCGACCAGCCGGTGATCTCGGCAATCCAGGTCAGGCCGGCGATGTACCGGCCGAGGTTCAGCGAAAGATGATAGCCGTCCCTGGTCAGCGTGTCCCCGAGGTAGCTGGTGCGGACATTCTGAATCGCCGTGCCGGAGGGAATTACAAAATCAATTCCGGCGTGGTTCGCTACCTTTGTCTGCACAGCGGAGGTGATGGCGTTGTACATGGTCATCTGATCCTTATTATAGCGCGGGAAATCGCCGTGATTGCTGTCGG
Source organism: uncultured Oscillospiraceae bacterium (assembly GCA_900543525.1). GTDB lineage: Bacteria > Bacillota > Clostridia > Oscillospirales > Acutalibacteraceae > UQRS01. The sequence goes on along the minus strand of UQRS01000004.1, from coordinate 20,888 downwards.
ACTGATACGCCCAGGTCATGTGCCAGCCCAGCTTTGCGTCGGGGTTGGTCTTTTTCCCCTGGACATAGGTAATCAGGTTGTCGAGGTCGCTGTTGTAGGTGTCTGCAGCGCCGCTCAGTCCGCTGACCTGCTGCAGGGTGATGTAATCCCAGTCCTCATCCTGAATGCCGTATTCCATCGTGGTCTGCGGCCGGGTGTTCCAGTTCCCGTCGGTGTTTTTGCGGTACTCGTAAGCCGGCTTGTTCCCGGAGGCGTTCGACCAGTGGGTAGAGAGGCTGCAGCCGCCGATATACAGGTTGCCGAGGATAATCTCCTCCGCGCCGCAGTCGGCCGCCAGCTGATAGAGGTGCTGGGTCGCATCGTCGCTGAAGCTGTTGCCGATGGCCAGAACCCGGAGCACTCTGGGCCTCTCCTCCTTTGCCGGGGCGGCGGTTACCGGCAGCGCGGCCGTCAAAGCCAGGCTAAGGCCGCACACGACCGCCAGTGCTTTTTTGAACAGAGACATGGTGCACAAACTCCTTTCAGTAAAACAAAATAACCTATCCTATATTTTAGCATATATTCGTTCGCTGTTCCAATATGAAATGATACGGAGTAACTCTATATGCCGAAGAGGAGGGAGGCATCCCTCCTTCGCATCTTTCCTTTATATTACAGGAAAATGCGTTCCAAAAATAGCATATTTCAGGCTTTCGTTAGCAGGATTTTATAAAAATATTACAGCGGCCCTTTTGGGCTGCCGTAGATTCCGGCCGCCGCGCGCGGCGTGTCAGTCCCCGGTGTTTTGCTCGGCCGCTCCTCTGGCTCGCTTGATGTAAGCGAGAGGGGTGCGGCCCTCCATCCGTTTGAAGGAGTTGCAGAAGGCCGCCGTGTCCCGAAAGCCGCAGGAAAGCGCGGTTTCGGTGACGGTGTATTTTCCGGTGCCGAGCATGTCGCGCGCCGCCTCCAGCCGGACGGTGAGCAGATATTCCTTTGGGGAGACGCCCCCGGCCTCCATAAAAATTTTATAGAGATAGGTGCGGTTGATCCCGACAAAGTGCGCCACATCGCTGATTTTGAGGGGGAGACCGTAGTTCTGCCGAATATAGGAGGCTGCCTGCCGGTAATACAGATCCTCGGTCGGGCTGAGGCCGCCGGCGCGGCTGTTCCACAGCTGCGCCATGGCCAGATAAAAATACCCCAGCCGTTCGTAACAGTTGCTGTTTGCGTTCTCGAAAGCGTCGATCAGCTGCTCCATCGCGGCCGAGAGGCATTCTATATCCCGGATTTTCAGGATATAGTCTTCCTTCCCGAAGCCGATCTGCCCCAGAAGATGGAGGGCGCCGTACCCGTTAAAGGCCAGCCAGGTATATTCCCACGGGTCGTCGGCGTCCGCCTCATATACGGTGGACTCTCCCGGCCGGATGAGGAAGGCCTCGCCCGCGTTTAGAAAATAGGTCTCCTTATTCACATGATAGACGCCCTTGCCCGACAGGACAAAGTGCAGCAGGTATTGCTGCCGGATAAACGGCCCGAACCGATGGCCTTTTTCGCACTTCTCCCATCCGCAAAAGCAGAGGATGACGCCGTCCGTTCCGGGGTCCTCCGGCCTTTCATAAGCTTCGCGCCGCATCTGCATTGGAATCCTCCTTACTCGGCGGCCGTCCGGCCGACTTGTTCTTCGAGGAAAATTATAGCCTACATTTGCAAAGAATGCAACATTTTTACAATTTTTAGAAACAAAAAAGAATAGAAATTTTTTCAAAATTTAGATATAATAAACAAAAATCGATTTTGGAGACTTGTGGTATGATTAAAATTACCTTTATGGGTGCGGGAAGCACCATTTTTGCCCGCAATGTTCTCGGCGACTGCATGTGCACGCCGGTCCTTTGCGAGAGTGAGATTGCCCTGTACGACATCGACGCCAAGCGGCTGGAGGAGTCGTACATCATTCTGAGCGCCATGAATGAGAATGTCAACAGCGGCCGCGCGCGTATCCACAAATACTGCGGTGTCGAAAACCGGAAGGAGGCGCTGCGCGGCGCAACCTTCGTGGTCAACGCGATTCAGGTCGGCTTCTATGAGCCGTGCACCGTGATTGATTTCGAGGTGCCGAAAAAATACGGCCTGCGGCAGACCATCGCCGACACCCTCGGAATCGGGGGGATCATGCGGGGACTGCGTACCATCCCGGTGCTTGAGGATTTTGCCCGGGATATGGAGGAGGTCTGCCCCGACGCCTGGTTCTTGAACTACACCAACCCGATGGCCATTTTGTCGGGCTATATGCAGCGGTACACCGGGATTAAGACGGTCGGCCTCTGCCACAGCGTGCAGTGGTGCTCCCATCACCTGCTCACCGCCCTCGGGATGGAGGATAAGCTGGAGGGCCGCCGCGAGATGATTGCCGGCATCAACCACATGGGCTGGCTGCTGGATATTCGGGATAAAGAGGGGAACGATCTCTACCCCGAAATCCGCCGCCGCGCCGCCGAGAAAAACGCTTCGGAAAAGCATAACGACATGGTGCGGTACGAATATATCCGCCGGCTGGGCTACTACTGCACCGAGTCGAGCGAGCACAACGCCGAGTACAATCCCTTCTTTATCAAAAGCCGCTATCCCGAGCTGATTGAGGATTATAATATTCCGCTGGATGAATATCCCCGCCGCTGCGTCAGTCAGATCAAAGGCTGGGAGGAGGAGAAGGATCGCATCCTGAACAACGGCAAAATCACCCACGAGCGGTCGAGCGAATACGCCTCTTATATCATGGAGGCGAGGATAACCGGCGTGCCCTACAAAATCGGGGGCAACGTGCTGAACACCGGGTTGATCGACAACCTCCCGGCGGAGGCCTGCGTGGAGGTACCCTGCCTTGTGGACAACTACGGGATCAATCCCTGCCATGTCGGACGGTTGCCGCTTGCGCTCGCCGCGATGAACATGACCAACATCAACGCTCAGCTCCTCACCATTGAGGCGGCCATGACCCGCCGGAAGGAGGACATCTACCGCGCCGCCATGCTGGAGCCGCACACGGCCGCCGAGCTGTCGATCGACGACATTGTACATATGTGCGACGATTTGATCGAGGCACACGGGGAATACATGGCAATGTATAAATAAAAAAGTGCAGCTGTTTTTTGCATCCTGCATTTTGCGCGTGAAGGTATAAGAAAGCCTCCGCCTCTTTTCGCCTGCTTTGTGCGAAAAGGGTGCGGAGGCTTTGCTGTTTTACTCTATCGGATGCTCGGACGTTCAGATGCTTGGCCGCGCGTCGCTCGGCCGGTTGTTCGGTCGTCCGACGATTAGGTGATCCGGTAGTCCGGTAGTCCGGTAGTCCGGTCGGCTGCCCGTTCGAGCGGGTTCAGGGTTTGGACTTCCGGGCGCGCGGCCTTTTAAAAGCGGCTGCACGCCCGGAACGGAGGCTTTATTCCGCGCCGCCGGCGACGATCAGGGCGCGCAGCGCCACCACGTCGGAGACGGTCAGGTTGTCATCCGTATCGTCGAGGTTGCCGGCCGCAAACTCGCGGTCGGTCCAGCTGCCGGCGACGATCAGCTTGCGCAGCTCGACCACGTCGGAGACGGTGACGAAACGATCTCCGTCCACGTCGCCGACAATCAGGTCGAAGCTCTCACGGATGGAGGCGATGGTCTGCTCGGCCTCAAGCAGTGTCTTTTTCCGGGTGACCATCGCCTGCTGCGCGGAGGTCATCCGGTTGTAAGCCGCGCGGATGGCCTTTACCGCCGACGCCTTTGCCATGGTGACCTCACCCAGAGCCGCAATCTGCAAATCAATCGAGGCGGCGAAGGCGGCGTCGCTGTTGTCCGCCGTGAAGTAGCCGCCTCCATCGCTGTAGACGGCCAGCGTGCCCTTCTCAAAGCTTTGCATCAGGGCGCCGTCCATTTCAACTGCGAGGCCGGTCGGGCAGCCGGTGACGGCGAAGCGGGCCTCATCATCTGCGCCGAGGGTGCAAAAAACCTCCGCCACAGGGCCGGTGATGGTATACGCGCCCGCAAAGCTGCCGGTTTTGCTGTCTGCGGCCGCGATCGTGGCCGCGGAGGCCGCAATGTAAGCGTGGCCGTCCGGCCCCTCAAACGCCTGATAGGTGAAGCCGTCGCCGCGGCCGATGCCGTCCGACGGCAGGCCGAGCGTCTTTCCCGCCCACTTGTTTTCCTGGCTGTACATGGCATAGACGTAGCGGAAGGTGCTGGCCGTCTGATCCGTGCCGGTAAAATCCGACCCGGGGAAGAGGAAGCTCTGCTTCATATCCACCTTCTGATCCTTGACCAGCGGAACGTCCGCATGGCTGCGGGTCCCGTTCCAGTAAACCTGGTAAATCCGGCCGTTGTAGCTGAAGGCGTTGCCGAGTGCCGGGGCGGTATATCCGCCGAAGGAGAAATAGCCTTTTTGAGAAAAGGCCGTCCCGACAAAGGGTGCGGAAACCATGGCCCAGTACCGGTTGCCGTGTCCCCAAGGGTTGCCGACGTTGTCGTTGCTTCCGTCGTCCGCCTGGAAGAGAACCATGTCTCCCCAGTCGCTGGAAATGCTGTAGCTGCCGGAGGTCTTGCCGACGGCGTAGCCCTCCATCACATATTCGTATTTCAGCTCGTCGCTCATGGCTGCAGCGGTGGAGAGGCGATCCTCCTCACTTACGGCGGCCTTGTTCATCCAGGGATAGTTTGCGTAGGAGGCTCTCCACCCGTCGGCCGAAACGGTGACGGAGAAGGCGTTATACTGATTTTTTACAGCGGTCTCGGCCGCGATCAGCTTGCTGTAATTTGCAACCGCTGCGGCCTGCTCGGCGCTCAGTGCGTCATAGGCCGCGCGGGCGGCGCGAATCTCCTTGCCGTAATGGTAGTCGGAGGTTTTGATCGCGTCAATCAGCTGGGTGACATAGCCGGCCGGATCTATGAGGATCAGCGCCGCCTCCGCCTCCTCCAGCCACCAGAGACCCTGCACCTGCGCCTTCTGGGTGTCGGTCAGCGCGTTGTAAGCCGTGCGGGCGGCGGCGATATCGGCGGCCTGCTTCGTATCGGTAACCTTGCGGATGGCGCGGATGGCCTTCTCCACCTTGCCGACAGCGGCGGCGTCGGCCTGCAGGGCGGCCAGCGTCGCCTCGGCCGCGGTCAGGACGCTCTGGTTGGTGACATAGGCCAGCTGCGCGGCGGTCAGCGCGTCCACCGCCTTCCGTGCGGCGGCGATGGCCTCCGCCTTCTCCAGCGTTACCTCGCCGATGGCGGCGATCTGCGCGGCCGCCTTCTGCCCGGCGATGTCGGCCGGGTCGGTCGAGAAGGCGACCGTGTAGCGGAAGGAGAGCTTTCCGTCGGCCGACGCGGTTTCAATCACGGCCTCTGCCGGGAGGCTGCCGGTCGCCTGGGTCACCGTGACCTTTACGTCGGCATTTTTGGCGGTGGCGGCAACGGTCGGGATGGCCGCGCCCTCCTCCAGCAGGACGCCGTAGTGGTACAGCTCATCGGAAAAATCGGCCAGCGCCTTTCCATCCACGGTGATGCCCGAAAGGCCGGTGGTGGTATAATTCCGCACGAAAGCGGCCGCCGTCTCGGCAATGGCGGTGTAGCCCGCGTCGCTCGGATGGAGGCCGTCGGGCATCAGGGTCGGCCAATCCTCCCCAAACGCACTGGTCGGGGCAAAGAGGTCGAGCACCGGGCAGTTGTACTCCGCCGCGATTTCATCCAGCATGGGGATGATCTTGTTCGGGACAAGGTCGTCACGCCCCTCGGTGTGGCCGAAAGTGCGGTAGGGGTAACAGACGACCACGACCGGATGGGTGTCCAGATTCCGATAGCTCTCCATCAGCTCGATATAGGAGGCACGGAACTTGGCCGGAAAATCCATGTCGCTGCGGTTCCAGGCGGAGTAGACCGCGTCGTTGGAGCCGACGAACATCAGAACCATATCCGGCTTGGATTGCAGACTCTCCTTATACCGGTCGGTGCTGACATATTCGAACAGGCCGGCGCCGGTTGTGACACAGCTGCCGCTCACGCCGGCATTGGTAACCGCATAGTCGCTGCCGAGCATCTTCTGCATCTGCGCGGGGTAGGAGTAGAGCGCGCTGTTGCTTGAGCCGACGCCCTCGGTTGTGCTCGAACCGACGCAGGTGATGCGGAAGGGCTCCTTCGCGGCGGCTGTGGCGACATTCCCTATGGGGAGAAGTGTGCCGGTCAGCAAAAGCGCGCTGAGGAATGCGGCCAGAGTTCGTTTCCATTGCTTTTTCATTTTCATTCGATCCTTTCTTCGGGTAGGTGTTTTGCAGTCGGCTGTTTTGGAGCTCTGCCCCTTCTTTTGCCGATGGAAAAGAAACGCTGTTTTATATGTATAGTACAGATCCGGCCGCCCCGCGCCGCCCGGATGGCGGGAGGCTTTTTATCCGAACCCATACCATTTTACATTATATTATAAATTGCCTCTGCGGCAGCAGGGACGGCACGGCGTGCCGACGGCAAGAGCCGCAATTCAGTCATTCGATATTCTCCGAAACGGTCAAAATCTCTGATTTTGCCAGCGTTTCGTGAGGTTGTACCATAATACCACAAAACCCGGGGAAAATGGGCCTTTGCAAAACCCCCAACCATATCCGGGTTGGAAAAGCCCATTTTCGGGGGGGACGCCTCGACTATGCTTTTGTTTGCATAAGGCTATAAGGCGTCCCCTGCTCCGCCACAAAACCCGGGGAAAATGGGCCTTTGCAAAAACCCCAACCATATCCGGGTTGGAAAAGCCCATTTTCGGGGGGACGCCTCGACTATGCTTTTGTTTGCATAAGGCTATAAGGCGTCCCCTTTGTCCCCTTATTATACCATCAAATGTTCATCATGTACAACATATCCTTTTGTATAAAAACTATATATTGACATATATAATGGGCAGGTGGTATCCTTAATTCCGGGTGATGGAGAATGGAGCTTTTGCAGCTGCGGTATTTTGTACATGCCGCAAGGACGGAGAATTTTTCCCGCACTGCGGCCTTTTTTATGGTGCCGCAGTCGTCAGTGTCTCAAACCATCAAAAAGCTGGAGGGGGAGCTGGGGGTTCAGCTTTTCACCCGGCGGGGGAACCGTGTCTTTCTCAATGAGAAGGGGCGGTCGTTTTATGAGGTTGTCAGCGCTGCCTTGTCGCAGATAGACGCAGCCTGCGGCTGCCTGCGGGAGGTCGGAGAGACCCCGGAGGGGGAGCTCCGCCTGCTTGTGCGGACCAACCGCCGGCTTGTGACCGACTGCATGGTGGAGTTCGGCCGGCGGTATCCGAGGGTGAATTTTTCCATGATGCATGCCGCCGGGGGCGGCGGACTTTCGGAGTTCGACCTGATCGTGGCGGAGGAATCCGAGCAGTACCGCGGGTTTGAGAGCCTTCCTTTGATTACGGAGGAGATTTTGCTGGCGGTTTCGGCCGGGCATCCTCTGGCGGCGAAAAAGAGCGTGCGGATGCAGGAGCTGAAGGACGAGCGCTTTATCACCATGCCGAAGGGGAGCGGCCTCTACAATCTGACCGAGGCCGGCTGCCGCACGGCCGGCTTTGCCCCGAACATTGTGATCGAGAGCGACGATCCCTTTTATTTGCGGAAGTATGTGGGCATGAATCTGGGGATTGCGCTGGTGCCGTCCTTTTCCTGGAGGGATCAGTTCGACGGGTCGGTTACCCTCCTGCCGATTGAAGAAATGCACCTCCGGCGCGCGACCCGGCTCTACTGGAAGGGCGGGCGCTGCCCGCTCGCCGCGGAAAAATTCCGGGATTTTCTGCTGGAGGCCTGCCGGGCCGAGGCTGCGGCAGAGTAAAGTTTCCTCTATCCGGATGCCTTGCGTATTTGCCGCCGCTTTGCTATAATAGCAGGGTGTGGAGCCTTGCGCGGGAGGAGAATCGCCTGTGCCGAAACGAGAAAACCAAAAGCTGAAAATATTGTATCTGCTGGATATCCTCCGTACCCGGTCGGACGCCGAGCACCCGCTTTCATCCGCCCGGCTGATCGAGCTGCTGGAGGAGCGAGGGATTACGGCCGAACGCAAGAGTATCTATGACGATATCGAGGAGCTGCGCCGGTACGGCGCCGACATCCTCTGTGTCCACGGGCCGGAGGGCGGATTTTTTCTGGCCTCCCGCACCTTCGAGCTGCCCGAGCTAAAGCTCCTGGTCGACGCGGTGCAGTCCTCCCGCTTTATTACCGAGAAAAAGGCGGATACGCTGATCGCCAAGCTGGAGTCGCTGGCCAGCGTGTATGACGCCTCCCAGCTGTCGAGGCAGGTTTACGTCTCCGGCCGGGTGCGCACTATGAACGAGCAGGTCTATTACAACATCGACGCGCTGCATGCCGCCATCCACGCGGGGCGGCAGATCGACTTTTTATACTTCGACCTGGCGGTGGATTTTTCGGGGACGGAGCGGTTTCAAAAACGGTATCGCCGGGATGGCTGCCGCTATACCGTCAGCCCCTTTGCCCTCTGTCGGGAGAACGAGAATTATTATCTGCTGGGGTATGACGCCGCCGGCGGGGCGCTTAAAAACTATCGCGTGGATAAGATGGAGAAAATCCGCATCCTCCCGGCCGCGAGAGAGGGGAGCGAGGTTTATGCCGCGCTTTCCCCGGCGAGGTTTACCAACCAGCGGTTCGGGATGTTCGGCGGAGAACCGGAGCGTGTGCGTCTCTATTTTGACGCGCGGCTGGCCGGCGTCGCGGCCGACCGCTTTGGGAAGGATGCCTTCCTGACGCCGGAGGGGGAGGACGGCTTTACCCTGACGGCTGAGGTGCAGATCAGCCCGCAGTTTTTCGCCTGGGTATTCGGGCTTGCGGGCGGCGTGAAGATACTTTCCCCGCCAAAGGTGGCGGAAGCATACGCCGCCATGCTGCGGGAGGGGCTTGCCGCCTGCATTCCGGAGGGGGATGCAGGACAGACGGAAAAATAACGAAAAACGCTTCGATAAACGTATTTTGAACAGGGAGGAATCAATATGCCGCCGAGACCACCGCATGGCGGACCGGGCGGCCCGCCGATGGGTCGCCCGCCCGAACGGGAAATCGACATGGAGCAGCTCGCAGCCGAAACGGAGGAGATGCAGAGACTGCGTTTTATCACCCGCGACAACGCGGAGTTCGCCCGCACGCCGGGCGGCTTTGTCTCGCTCCGGTTTATGGGGGAGAGCTACGACCGGGTGGGCGTCTACCGCGCCTTTCCCTTCACCGACCCGGAGCGGTACATCTCCATCCGGCAGGCGGACGAAAAAGCGAAGGAGATCGGGATGATTCAAAATCTGAGCGATCTTCCGGAGGAGACGGCCGGCATGCTGCGCGAGCAGATGAACCTGCGCTATTTTACGCCGGTGATTACAAAAATCCACGATATCAAGGATCGGTACGGCTTTGCCTATTTCGATGTCGAGACCGATAAGGGACACTGCAAGTTCACCATCCGCAACGGCGGCGGCTCGGTCGTCCGTTTGGGAGAGGCGCGGCTTCTGATCTCCGACCTTGACGGCAACCGGTTTGAGATCCCCGATATGACCCGGTTGACTGCCGGTGAGCTGAAAAAACTCGACCTGTTTATTTAAAGCATAGCCGTCCGCTTTTGCCGGGCGGGATTTTAAGGATATTCGCCATGAATTTAAATGTAAAGCTGCCCCCAAAGGAAGAGGAGGCGCTCGCCCTCTCTCCGGGGGAGAAAATTCAATATTGCTCCCCCTTTGACCTGTCGCCCGAGGGGGTGCGCTCCGGCGGGTATTTCGCCGCGACCGACAAACGGCTGGCTGTTCTGAAGGACGGCCGGCTGCAAGCCGCCTTTTCGATGTCGGAGGTGGAAAAGCTCTCCTGCCTGCCGCAGGTGGGGGGAGGGCTGCTGACCGCGGTAATCGGCGGGGAGGAGCGCCTCCTCGTCCGGTTTTCGATGCGGCACATGGCCCGGTTTTCCTATATCGCCCGCGGGGTGGAGGCCGTGCGCGCCGGGGAGGAGCCGGTCGTCAGCCGGGAGAGTGAGAAGATCTGCCCGACCTGCGGAAAGCCGCTGCCCGGAACCAAAACCTGCCCCAATTGCAGCAGCAAGGGGGACATCTTCCGCAAGATCTGGTTTATCGGAAAGCCCTATGCCCTGCGGCTGTTTCTGATTTCCTTGTTTATGATTGTCGGGTCGGTCGTGACCCTTCTCGGGCCGGAGGTGCAGAAGCGCTTCATCGACGGTACGCTGCGAACCCACAGCGGCACCGGCGCCGACGTCGCGGCCTTTGTGCTGACCATGCTGGCGATTGTGCTGGTCACGATCGGCATTGATATAACCAAAAACTGGTGGTGCACCTCCCTCGGCGCACGGATCAGCATGGATCTGCGGGCGCAGATGTATGGAAAGCTGCAGAAGCTTTCTCTGACCTTTTTAAACAGCCGGAAGCCGGGTGACCTCATGAACCGCATTGTGGGAGATGTGGGGGAGATCCGCCGTTTTCTGGAGGATGTTTTCGGCGGCATGCTGTCCCAGCTTTTCACCATGGTCGGCACGTTGGTTTTTCTGCTGGCGCTCAACTGGAAGCTGGCGGTCGCCTCGGTCATATTTGTCCCGATTGTGCTGGTGGCCAACCGGATCTGGCGGCGGAAGATTCACCGGATGTTCCGCGCCCAGCGGCGTAAGAGCGACCAGCTCAACAGCGCGCTGCAGGATGTCGTTTCGGGCATCCGGGTCGTAAAATCCTTCGGCAAGGAGAAGGCGGAGGCCGCCCGGTTCGACCGATCGGCGGCCGAGCTGGCCGAGGTGCAAAAGCGGAATGAGGTTTTCTGGGCGATTTTTTATCCGATTTTGAGCATGATTATGGGGATGGGCGCTTACGTCATCACCTATTTCGGAGGAAAGAGCGTTCTGCTCGGCGGTATGACGGTCGGCGAGCTGACCCAGTTTATCAACTACGCCGCCATGCTCTACGGTCCGCTCGGCTGGCTGGCGCAGCTGCCGCGGCGGATTATCCGCATGACTACGGCGATTGACCGGATTCACGATGTTCTGGATGAGGAGCCGGATATTGTCGATCTGCCGCAGGCCAGGGCGGTTGATTTTTCGGGGAATGTGGAGTTTCAGAATGTAACCTTCGGCTACCGCTCCTATGAGCCGGTGCTGTCGGGCGTCAGCTTCTCGGTCAAAAAGGGGGAGATGATCGGCCTCGTCGGCTCCTCCGGCGCGGGGAAGTCGACCATGATCAACCTGATTATGCGGCTCTACGACCCGGACGGCGGCCGTATCCTGATCGACGGCCACGATCTGCGGGAGATCACGATTCAGTCTCTCCACGACCAGATCGGCGTCGTCCTGCAGGAGACTTTTCTGTTTTCGGGCACGGTGTTCAACAACATACGCTATGCCAAGCCCGACGCCGGGTATGAGGAGGTTATAAAGGCGGCCAAGCTGGCCAACGCCCACGACTTTATCTGTCGGATGCCCGATGGGTACGATACCTATGTCGGGGAACATGGGTACAACCTCTCGGGCGGAGAGAGGCAGCGCATCGCCATTGCGCGCGCCATCCTCACCGACCCGAAGATTCTGATTCTGGATGAGGCGACCTCCAACCTGGATACCGAAAGCGAGTTTTTGATTCAGACGGCGCTCGAGCGGCTGACCGAGGGGCGGACAACCTTCGCCATCGCTCACCGGCTGTCGACCCTGCGCGGCGCCGATCGGATTTTTGTCATTGATAAGCAGAAAATTGCCGAGGCCGGCACGCATAACGAGCTGCTGCGGCAAAAGGGGATTTATTACGGCCTTGTGACGGCGCAGCTGAAAATGCACCGCACCCCCGGCGCGGAGGAATAATGTACATACCGGTGTCGCTTCGAAAGGGGCGGCGCCGGTGCTTTTTTGCCTCCCCGCACAAAATGTAGCGGGTGCACCGTTTGTATTTTTGTGCTGTTTGTTTGGTTGACAGCCGGGCGAAAATGTTTATAATATGAATTAATGTTATTTTTATACCATCGGCGGCGGGGAGGAGGATTTCTCCGGCGGCCGGGGGTATCATCGCCGGATCAAGGTCGAAGGTCGTCCGAAAATTCACTGCCGGCAGCTGCCGAAAGGCTTTGTTGGGGTGAAATGCGTTCGGGCGGTTATAAGAAAAGCCTCTTGCGGGAAAGCTTTGGATACCCGCAGAAAAAACTCCGCCTGTGACGGGTATTTGCAGTTCGGGATGGGAGAAGGGCGTTCTTTCGCCGACGATGAAATAACAAATTTGATTTGGGAGGAAATGTATATGAAGAAGAGCATGAGAATCCTTGCGCTCGTTCTGGCCGCGCTGATGCTGGTCGGCAGCTTTGCCGCCTGCGGTGAAAAGAGCGGAGATGCGGGCGAAAACGTATTGGTGATCGGCGGTATCGGACCTCTGACCGGCAGCGCCGCATCCTATGGGCAGGGCGTTATGAAGGGCGCACAGCTTGCTGTGGATGAGATTAACAAGGCCGGCGGTGTGAACGGCATGCAGCTGTCCCTCAACTTCCAGGACGACGAGCACACCACCGATAAGGCGGTCAACGCCTACAACACCCTGAAGGATAAGGGCATGAAGCTTCTGATGGGCACTGTGACCAGCAACCCCTGTGTCGCCGTGGCGGAGAAAACCCACGAGGACAACATGTTCCAGCTGACCCCGTCCGGTTCTTCGGTAGCCTGCACCCAGTATGACAACGCTTTCCGCATCTGCTTCAACGACCCCAACCAGGGCACCGTTTCGGCGCAGTATATTGCGGAGAATAATATCGCCAGCAAGATTGCGATTATCTATGACAGCTCGGATGTGTATTCTTCGGGCATCAAGGATAAGTTCGTGGCCGAGGCTGCCAACCGCAACCTCGAGATCGTCGCGACTGAGGCTTTCACCAGCGACAGCAAGACCGATTTCTCGGTTCAGCTGCAGAAGATTCAGGCTTCGGGCGCCGAGCTGGTTTTCCTGCCGATCTATTATTCCGAGGCGGCCATGATCCTGTCTCAGGCCAACAAGAACGGCCTGGATGTCAAGTGGTTCGGCTGCGACGGTCTGGACGGCCTGATCGCACAGCTGGGAGATGAGGTTGCTCTGGCGGACGGCGTCATGCTTCTGACCCCGTTCGTGGCCGACGCGCAGGATGCCAAGACCTCTGCTTTTGTTTCGGCCTACAAGGCTGCCAATAATGACGAGACTCCCAATCAGTTTGCGGCTGACGCCTATGATGCGATTTACGCCATCAAGGCCGCGCTGGAGAAGGCTGGCGTTACCGACGCTTCGATCAGCGCTTCCGACCTCTGCGACCTGCTGGTTCCGGCCATGACGCAGATTCAGGTTGTCGGTGTTACCGGTACCATGACCTGGGATGCCGCCGGCGAGCCGACCAAGGAGCCGAAGGGTATGAAAATCGAAAACGGCGCTTACACCGCTATGTAAGCTGCCCCCGCATTCTACAGCAAAGGAGCTGCCCTTTTTCCAAAGGACGGCTCCTTTTTTCTATTCCCGGTTTGGTTTTGGGAGGAAGGGCGTCCTGCCCGGGCGCGCGGCAAGATCGGCCTTTTGCTTACTGCCTGCGGCGGGCGGCCTTCTTTCTTTAAACCCAGCCGGTAGAAAGGCCTTTTGCTGACAGCCGGCCGGCGGGCGGAAAATTTGCAGCCGCCGGAGGGGTTTTCCAATTTTCGAACAACTGCGCTCCATATTTTGCGGCTATGGCGGCCAATATGGCCGATAATGATGATTTTGTTGAAATTTATCATTTTTTCTGAACCACAAGCTGTTGTAATCTTTTTTGTTCTGTGTTATACTGTGTCAGTGTATTGAATCATTTGGAGAAGTGTGAGGCTCTGCGTGCAGGCGTACGAGCGTGCGGGCGTTTCTTATCCTCCGGCGATTCAAAGGGAATGTGAAAATATATTAACCGCCGATTTCTGCGGCGGTTTTAAGGAGCGGTGATATGAGTTTCATATCTTATCTGGTTGGAGGAATCAGCCTTGGCAGCGTGTATGCCCTGATCGCCATTGGCTATACAATGGTATACGGCATTGCCAAAATGCTTAATTTCGCCCACGGCGACGTCATCATGGTTGGAGGGTTTACTGTCTTTACAACCGTGACCACACTCGGATACAATCCGTTGATCGGAATTCTGGCCGGCGTGGTGGTATGTACCCTTCTTGGCGTCGTGATTGAGAAGGTGGCTTATAAACCGCTGCGAAACGCTTCTCCGCTTTCGGTGCTGATTACCGCCATCGGCGTCAGCTATCTGCTGCAGAATCTGGCATTGCTGGTCTTTGGCCCGAATCCGCAAACCTTTAAATCAGTTGTAACCATCCCAGCGTGGAGGATCAACGACCAGCTCACCATCTCGGGGGAGACGATCGCGACCATCGCCGCAACCCTCGTGATTATGGTGGCTTTGACCCTCTTTGTCAATAAGACCAAGATTGGCCGTGCCATGCTCGCCGTGTCGGAGGATAAGGGCGCCGCTCAGTTGATGGGCGTGAACGTCAACCGCACGATTTCGATTACCTTTGCCATCGGCTCTGCGCTGGCGGCTGTCGCCGGCGTGCTGCTCTGCTCCTCCTATCCGCAGATCAGTGCCTATACCGGGCAGATGCCGGGTATCAAAGCCTTTACGGCCGCCGTCTTTGGAGGAATCGGCAGCATCCCCGGCGCGATGATCGGCGGCGTGCTGCTCGGTATTATCGAAAATCTCAGCAAGGCGTATATAAGCTCGCAGCTTTCCGACGCGATTGTCTTTGCCGTGCTGATCCTTATCCTTCTTGTCAAGCCGACCGGCATCATGGGCAAGAAAATCAGTGAGAAAGTGTAGGTGACCGGTATGAGCAGCAAAACAAAGAGCCTCCGCCCGGTCACAAAGAATAATTTTCTGACCCTGGCGATGGTAATCGTTTTCTACAGCATTGCGGGTATTCTGGTTTCGACCGGGAACGCCAGCAGCCTTTTTAAAGGCCTGCTGGTTCCGATCGGTTATTATGTGATTGCGGCCGTCTCGCTCAACCTGACGGTCGGCGTGCTGGGAGAGCTCAGCCTCGGCCACGCCGGATTCATGTGCGTCGGCGCATATGTCGGCGGCGTTTTCTCGATTTTAACCAAGGAGGTCATCTCCATCTGGTGGCTGCGCTTTCCGATCGCCATGCTGCTTGGAGGGTTGGCGGCCGGCCTGATCGGTATGCTGATCGGCATCCCGATCCTGCGGCTGCGGGGCGACTACCTTGCCATTGTTACCCTCGCTTTTGGGGAGATTATCAAGAAAATCGCGCAGAATCTGTATCTTGCCAAAGATGTGAACGGCCTGCATTTCTCTTTTGCAAAGTCGATTGACGCCTCTACCATGGATTCCGCGACCCGGAAGGATATTCTGAACGGCCCGATGGCGGTCAGCGGCATTCCATCTAACGCAAACCTTCTGGTCACGGTGATCGTGGTGGTCATCACGCTGGTGGTCATCATGA
The DNA here is from genome assembly GCA_900543525.1 of uncultured Oscillospiraceae bacterium. Taxonomy (GTDB): domain Bacteria; phylum Bacillota; class Clostridia; order Oscillospirales; family Acutalibacteraceae; genus UQRS01. The sequence continues at coordinate 5,468 of UQRS01000004.1, read as the reverse complement.
ACCTGATTGACTCCCGCGCCGGACGGGCCTTCATGGCGATTCGGGACAACCGCATCGCGGCCGAGTCGGTCGGCATCAACCTGTCCAAGTACAAGCTGATCGTTTTTGGCGTGTCGGCCTTCTTTGCCGGCGTGGCGGGAACCCTCTTCTCGCATGCCAACATGATCGACCCGACCAAATTCGATTACAACATGTCGATTCTTATCCTGGTCTTTGTCGTGCTGGGCGGCATCGGCAATATCCGCGGCTCGGTGATCGCGGCGGCCATTCTCTACGCTTTGCCGGAGGTGCTGCGCGACTTCCAGTCCTACCGCATGCTGATTTACGCCATTATCCTGATCGCGATGATGCTGCTCGGGAATAATGAGAAATTCAACACCTTTAAACAGAAGCTGTCGCTCCAGCGTCTTTTCGGACGCCGCCGCAGAAAGGAGGAGGTTTAACCGATGGCCTTACTTGAGGTTTCAAATCTGGGGATTACCTTCGGCGGACTGCGCGCGGTGGAGGATTTCAACGTCTCCATCGAGAAGGGGCAGCTTTACGGTCTGATCGGGCCGAACGGCGCGGGCAAGACCACCGTTTTCAACATGCTGACCGGCGTGTATAAGCCGACGACCGGCCACTTCCTCCTGGACGGGGAGGATCTGACCGGCAAGAGTCCGGTACAGATCAATAAAAAAGGCATGGCTCGCACCTTTCAGAATATCCGGCTGTTCGATAAGCTGAGTGTGCTGGATAATGTCAAGATCGGGCTGCACAACCAAAATCGGTATTCCGCCGCGGCGGGTGTGTTCCGTCTGCCGTCCTATTTCCGGCAGGAGCGGGCGATGAACACCCGCGCGACCCAGCTTTTGCAGGTTTTCGGGCTGGAGGAGGAGCATGACACTCTCGCCTGCAACCTGCCCTACGGCAAGCAGCGCAAGCTGGAGATTGCAAGGGCGCTGGCCACCAATCCGAAGCTGCTTTTGCTGGACGAACCGGCGGCCGGCATGAACCCGAACGAGACGGCCGAGCTGATGGAGACCATCCGCTTTGTCCGGGACGCTTTTGATATGACCATTTTGCTGATTGAGCATGATATGAAGCTGGTTGCCGGCATTTGTGAGGAGATCACCGTCCTCAACTTCGGCACCGAGCTTGCCAAAGGCAAAACGGCGGAGGTGCTGCGTCAGCCCGATGTGATCACCGCCTATCTTGGAGAATAGGAGGAGGCCGGAATATGAGTTTGCTGAAAGTTGAAAATCTGGAAGTTTACTACGGCGTAATTCAGGCCATCAAGGGTATCTCCTTCGAGGTTGAGGAAGGGGAGATTATCGCCCTGATCGGCGCCAACGGCGCGGGAAAGACGACCACCCTCCATACCATTACGGGGCTGGTTCCGGCTGCGTCCGGTTCGATTATATTTGAGGACCGCGACCTGACCCGTACGCCGGCGCACAAAATTGTCGCCATGGGCATGGCGCATGTGCCGGAGGGACGGCGGGTCTTTGCCCACCTGACGGTGGAGCAGAATCTGCGGCTGGGAGCCTATACCCGGAGCGACAAGAAGGAGATTGTCGAATCCTTTGAAATGGTGTACGACCGCTTCCCCCGCCTCAAGGAGCGCCGGAAGCAGGAGGCCGGCACCCTCTCCGGCGGTGAGCAGCAGATGCTGGCGATCGGCCGGGCGCTGATGTCCCACCCGAAGATTATTCTGATGGACGAGCCGTCGATGGGTCTTTCTCCGCTGCTCGTGTCGGAGATATTCGACATCATCAAGCATATCAATGAGACGGGGACGACCGTCCTCCTGGTAGAACAGAACGCCAAAAAAGCGCTCAAGATTGCCGACCGCGGCTATGTGCTGGAGACGGGAAAGATCGTCATGACCGGCACGGGCGAAGAGCTTTTGGATAATGATGAGGTGCGAAAAGCCTATCTCGGCGGCTGACGCGCCGGTTTTTAAGGAAAAATCCCGTCCGATTCCTTCCCGTTTTTGGGAAGATCGGGCGGGATTTTTTATAGCCGGAGGCACCGGCGGCCATGCCCAAAGGAGGCCGCAAAGGAATGTATATGAAAGGAGAACGGCCGAAAAACCGTCCTTTTATATTCCGATTCTGTGACAGAAATCGGAGGGATTTACCATGCGTATTCGAATGGCCGGAATAGAGGATCTTACCGCAATCCTCTCGATCTATGGGCAATATATCGACACGCCCATTACTTTTGAATATACCCTGCCGGATGAGGCGGCCTTTGCCGCGCGCATGGCAGGTATTTTGGGGGAGTACCCCTATCTGATCTGCGAAATGGAGGGAGAGGTGGCCGGATACGCCTACGCACACCGGGCGATGGAACGGGCAGCCTATCAGTGGAACGCCGAACTTTCGGTTTATATCGACCGGCGGTTTACCTCCCGGGGGATTGGCAAGGCGCTCTATCTCGCCATGCTTTCGCTGCTGCAGCTTCAGGGGGTGAAAACCGCCTACGGCTGCGTCACCATTCCCAACGAGAAGAGCGAGGGCCTGCATGAGAGGCTCGGTTTCCGCCGCCTCGGCGTCTACCGCAACGCGGGTTACAAATCCGGCCGGTGGTGGGACGTGGCCTGGTTTGAGAAACCGCTGGCGCCATACGGGGATAATCCCGAGCCGATCCGGCCGTTTTCCGCCCTTCCGGCCGAAGCGGTGGAAGAGGCGCTCAAACCCTTTTTAAAATTTTGATGTACAAGCTGCGCAGCGCCCCGGGAGAAACCTTTTCCTCCGGGGCGCTGTGTTTTTTTGTAGTATACTTTGGCGGAGGCGCTTTTTTGCCGCAGAACCGTAGAGCCGCAGAACCGCAGGACCGCAGGACCGCAGGACCGCAGGACCGCAGGACCGCAGAGAAGGGTGGTCTGCGCCCGGCGTGGTGGAGGCAGACCTCCTTCAGCGGACGGGGGCAGAACCGCATGGATAGAGCAGAGCCGCGCCGGGCTGTCCGCGTATGTTGAAGGCCTGCCGCGCGGCGCGCCCGGCCGGCGCGATCTACCTCCCCTGCCGGCGGAGGGATGCAAAACCATCCTCCAAAGGGGCGCAGGCAATCCGCAGCAGCCGTTCGGTTCGGATGCATTTTCCTTGACGGGCTGGTTTCCGTTTGACGGTGCGGCCGCGCCCGGCCTTTGCTTTCCGTACACGCTTTTTTGTCCCTGCGGCCTTGTTTCCCACGAAAATGCGTGGAAATTTAACAGCGCCCGATGCATTTTCAGCACCGGGCGCTGCTTGCCGCAACAATCCTTTTGCTTTTTATCGCAGGCGCGCGGGGAAGGGAAAACCCCGCTTACTCCTCCTGCTTTGCGGCTTCGATCACCTTCTGCGCGACCATGGGCGGCGCCTCCTCATACCGTGCGAAATCGAGGGTGAAGCTCGCCCGCCCCTGCGTCAGCGAACGCATCGCGGTGGAGAAATCTCCCATCTCTCCCATGGGGACCTCGGCGACAATCTCCTGCATCTGGTTGTCGGACGGATTCATCCCGAGGACGCGGCCGCGCCGCTTGTTGATGTCGCCGATCACATCTCCCATATTGTCATCGGGAACCAGCACCTTCAAGGTGCCGATCGGCTCCAGCAGTACGGGGGAGGCATCGGGAATTCCGGCTTTGTATGCGAGGGCGGCCGCCATTTTGAAGGACATTTCGGAGGAGTCGACCGGGTGATAGGAGCCGTCGACCAGCGTGGCCTTCACCCCGACCATCGGGTATCCGGCCAGCACGCCCCGGACAACACAGTCGCGGAGTCCCTTCTCCACCGCGGGGAAGAAGTTCTTGGGCACGGCGCCGCCGAACACCTTCTCCTCAAAAACGAGGTCGTCGGCGTCGCAGGGCTCAAACTCAATCCACACATCGCCGAACTGGCCGTGGCCGCCCGACTGCTTCTTGTGCCGTCCCTGCACCTTGACCTTTTTGCGGATCGTCTCCCGATAGGCGACCTTGGGCGGCGTCAGATCAACCTCCACCCCGAACTTGGTTTTTAATTTGGAGACGGCCACGTCGATGTGCTGCTCCCCAAGGCCGGAGAGAATCTGTTCGTGGGTCTCATGATTGGTTTCAAATTTTAAGGTGGGATCCTCCTCACACAGGCGGAGAAGGCCGGAAGCCATCTTTTCCTCCTCGCCCTTTTTGCGGGCGGTAACCGCCATCGAGAGGCAGGGCGCGGGCGCGGCCGCCGCCGGGATGGTAAAGACCTCCCCCGGTGCGCAGATCGTGTCCCCGGTCAGAAGGCTGCCGAGCTTTGCGGCCGATCCGATGTCGCCCGCGCCGATGTAATCGGCGTCCTCCTGCTTTCCGCCCTTGATCAGCATGACCTTGGCAATGCGCTCTTCGGCACCGGTGCGGGCGTTGACGACCTTGCTGTCGGATTTCAGCTTGCCGGACACAACTTTAAAATAGGAAAGCTTGCCGACAAACGGGTCGGCAATGGTTTTAAAGACAAAGGCGGCCAGCGGTCCGTTTTCGTCCGCTTTCAGTTCGATAAGCTCCTCTCCCTGTTCGGCCGCGATCGTCACGCTGTCGGCCGCCGGCGCGATTTTGGAGAGAATGTCGAGCAGAAGATCGACACCGGCGCCGGTCTGTCCCGCACCGCAGAAGACGGGGCAAAGCTCGCCCTCGGCCATTCCCTTCTGCAGGCCGGTGAGAATCTCCTCCTCCGTAAACGGAGTGCCGTCAAAATATTTCTCCATCAGCGCCTCGTCGGCCGAGGCAAGCGATTCGAGCATCAGGCTGCGGAGGTTGGCGATATCCTCGCTTTCGGGCATCGGGCAGGCCGCCGCCTTGCCGTCGGCATAGCGAAAGGCTGTTTCGTGAATCAGATCAACATAGCAGTCAACCTGTTCTCCCTGCATGATCGGCATGACGACCGGACAGATTTCCGGCCCGTATTTTCCGGTCAGGGTCGAGAGCACCTTGCGGTAGTTGGCATGCGCGGAGTCCAGCTTACCTATAAAGAAGGCGATGGGCCGGCCCGCCTTTTTCGCGTGTATGTAGGCCAGCTCCGCCCCGACCGAAAGCCCGGATTTTCCCGAAAGGACGATCAGTGCCGAGTCGGCGGCGGCCAGCGCCTCGGTCACGCCGCCGGCAAAGTCAAAGAGGCCGGGGGCGTCGATCAGATTCAGCTTTTTATCCCCATATTCCACCGGATATACGGCGGTCGAAACCGAAACCTTCCGCCGCTTTTCTTCCGGATCAAAATCCATGGTCAGCGAGCTGTCGGCATTTTTGCCGATCCGCTCGAGAAGCCCCGCCGAAAACAGCAGAGCGTCGGCCAGCGTGCTCTTACCTGAGCCGCCGTGTCCCAAAAGCGCGATGTTCTTGATTTTGTCAGCAGGATGATGTTTCAATAGGATTACTTCCTTTCCGGAGAAAATTTGCAGATGCAGCCGGGGGGAGAAATATCTTCCTCCGGCAGAAAACGCGAAATATTGTGAAAATTAAACAAAATAATTCACAGCACCTCGGGTTT
>UQRS01000003.1 GCA_900543525.1 uncultured Oscillospiraceae bacterium | reverse complement strand
TATCAAGGCTTTGGCGTTTGAACTTTACGTTCAAACGCTCAGCAAACGCTCTGCTGAGTGTAATACGCTCTTTCTTGCTGCGTTTGCGCCTTTCCTGTCCATACAGAAAGGAAGGGTCTGCGCGGCCCCAGCGCAAAGGCTCGATTTTGTGGTAAGTTAGATGGAGGATAGCACCACTACCAAAAACTGCCCCCCGCGACCTCAACGCAAAAGTTAAACTTTGCAGTAAATCGGACAGAGATCGTCATCACAGCAAAAGAATTTATCGCCTCCCCCTCACTCACTCTCCCCCAAATATTTAAAATATTCTTATAAATGCTATTGACATTCATAAGAATGCATAGTAAACTGCAATTAGCCGGAAAATGCATCCAGCCTCCCTTTGCTTTGGCAGAAATGCCCCGGAATGGCTGAATTTTTCCTGCGGCCGCCGGTGGGGAGGATTGATTCTGCCCCGGGAATGCGGTATACTGAATAGCAACGTGGGGGTGCTTGAAATGTTAACCGTTTCACATGTGAGCAAACAGTATGGCAAGGTGCTTGCCAACGACAATATCAGCTTTCAGGTCGGGGATGGAAAGATTGCCGTCCTCCTCGGGCCGAACGGCGCCGGAAAATCTACCATTATCAAATGTATCTCCGGCCTGCTGCGGTTTAACGGGCAGATTTTGATTGACGGCTTCAATAACAAATCGTGCGAGGCCAAGGCCAGACTCGGCTATATTCCGGAGATGCCGGCCGTTTATGACATGCTGACGGTGGGGGAGCATCTGGAGTTTATGCGCCGCGCCTATAAAATGGACGACGACGGGTACGGGGACCAGCTTTTGGAGCGGCTGGAGCTGACCGATAAAAAGGATAAGCTGGGCAAGGAGCTTTCCAAAGGCATGCAGCAGAAGCTGTCGATTTGCTGCGCGCTGGTACACCGGCCCCGGGTGGTTATTTTTGACGAGCCGATGGTCGGCCTCGACCCGCACGCCATCAAGGAGCTTAAAACCATTCTGGCCGAGCTGAAGGCGGACGGCTGCTCGGTTCTGCTTTCGACCCACATGCTGGACAGCGTAGAGGACTACTGGGATATTGCGCACATCATGATGGGCGGGCGCTTTGCCGCGACCAAGCTGAACACCCATGCCGAGGATGGGGAGAAGAGCCTTGAGCAGCTCTTTTTTGAGATTACAGAAGGGGGCGGTGCGCAATGAACGCGCTGGCCTACTCTTTACGCAAGCAATGCAAAAATTTGCTGCTGAATCTGAAAAACCATCCCTCGCAGGCGGTTTTGGCGATCGTGCTGGTGGCGCTGATGCTCTTTTCTCTGCTGGGGCCGCAGTCCGCCCCTGTGCCCGAGACGGGGTATCGCGATACGGCCGAGCTTGGCGCGGGCGTTTTTCTGCTGTACATGATTTTCTTTATCCTGATGGCCAACAACGGGTTTGGCAGCGGCGCCAGCATGTACTCGATGGCGGATGTCAATCTTTTGTTTGAGACGCCGATCCGACCGACGACGATTTTGTCCTATGGCCTGATCCGGCAGATGGGAACCTCCCTGCTGGCGTGCATTTTCATTATTTTTCAGTATTCCTGGCTGCACAATCTTTATGGCATTTCGATCGGGTTTGTAGTGGTGGTTCTGCTCTGCTTTGCGGCGGTGATTATGTGCGGGCAGATGACTGCCATGCTGATCTACTCCAAAACCAGCGCCGACGATCGGGTCAAGCGGATCTGGCGCGCGGTGTTTTACGCGGTGTTTCTCCTGTTTTTTGCGGTTTGTGCCTACTTCATTTTGCAGCGGAGGGAAGAAGGCTTCTTTAACGCGGCGGTCGGCGTTTTCAACACGGCTGCGGCGGCCTTTTTCCCGGCGGCCGGCTGGATGAAGGCGGCCGCCATTGGCGTTATGGAGGGAGAATGGCTTCCGGTGCTGCTGGGAATCGGCGGGACGGTCGGTTTTATGGCGGCGGTTGTCTTTCTCATCGCGCGGAGCAACACGGATTATTATGAGGATGTTCTCGCCGCGACAGAGGTGGCGCACAGCGCGATTGTCGCCCGCAAGCAGGGCGGAATGAACGAGCCGGTGCCCAAAAATGTCAAGGTCGGGAAGATCGGCATCGGAAAGGGTCGGGGTGCGTCGGCCGTTTATTATAAGCAGCTGGTCGAGCGGCGGCGCGGCGGCCTCTTTCTCATTGATCGGATGAGCCTGATTTTTATCGCGATCACCATTGTGACCTCGGTGATCATCGGGATGGGAATGGATATGGAGGGCGAGACGGCCGACGGGGCGGAGGCCTCTTCGCCGGCGGTTGTATCGGTCGCGGGAGAGGCGGTCGCTCTGCCGGAGGGGGCGGAGGAGAGCCTCGACCTCAATCCGGCGGTGATTTCGGCGCTGGCCATGTCGGTTTATATGCAGATGTTTTCCTCCACTATGGGGCGGTTCGCCAAGGAGCTGCGGCTGCCCTATCTCTACATGATTCCCGAAAGCCCGTTCAAGAAGCTGCTGTACTGCATCCGGGAGAGCGCCTCTACCCTGATTGCGGAGGGGGTGCTGCTCTGGGTGCCGCTGTACTTCCTTTTGAAGATGGATCTGCCGACGGCGGTGTGCTGCGTTATCTCGCGGGTGTTCTTCGGCTATTTGTTCATCGTGGCCAATATTTTTATCGAGCGGTTCATGAGCAGCATGCCGAAGGTTTTCTCCACAATTTTTTACTTTTTGTTCGCGGTGCTGCTGCTGATTCCCGGCGCTGTGGGCGGGATTGCCGCCGGCGCGGCGCTCTCGGCGGTAGCCGGTCTGCCGCTTATGGCGACGGCGCTGATTGCCGTTTCGCTGGTCAACGCGGCGGTGAGCCTGCTTTTCCTCTACATCAGCCGGAACATGCTGGTCTATGCCGATTTGAACGGGTGAGGGGAAAATCCTCGATTATGGAGGGATGGAATGCGTTGTCTTGGTAATGTGCTGTGGTTTGTTTTCGGCGGCTTCTGTATGGCGCTGGGCTGGTGCCTTGCCGGGCTGGTCTGGTGCGTCACCATCGTCGGCATTCCGATCGGGGTGCAGTGCTTTAAATTTGCCGGACTTGCCCTCTTTCCGTTTGGGAAAGAGGTGGTGTTCGGCGGCGGTGCGGGTTCGCTGTTGCTGAATATTCTCTGGCTGCTGGTCAGCGGGATTCCCCTGGCTGTGGGGGCGGCGCTGTGCGGCCTTGCATACTGCGCGACCGTTGTGGGAATTCCGTTCGGGCTGCAGTGCTTTAAGCTGGCGAAGCTGTCTCTGCTGCCCTTTGGCGCACAGGTGACCGCAGCGGCATAAATGGGAGGTGACATGCCATGCATGTGTATCAGAGGATTTATGAGGTTGTGCGAAGCATTCCGAAGGGGCGGGTCATGACCTACGGCCAGGTGGCGGCAAGGGCGGGGAATCCCGGCCTCGCCCGGGTGGTAGGAAACGCCCTGCACGTCAATCCGGAGCCGGGCGTTATCCCCTGCCACCGGGTGGTCAACCGCCGGGGAGAAACCTCGGGAAGCTTTGCCTTCGGCGGCCCGAATGTGCAGTGGGATTTGCTGGAGGCGGAAGGGGTCGTCTTCCTCCCCGATGGGCGGGTGGATATGGCGCACTTCTGCGTGCGATAGAGGATTTTTGCCGTCGGTTTCGTTTTTTGCGGACGGCGGTTTGGAGAAGTTTTGGCGGCACTTTTTTGCCGCTTTCGGAAAGGTGTGTCTTTTTATGTATCAGGAAATTACCGCGGCGGCAAAAACGGCCGTCGAAGAACTGCTGGAGGTTTCTCATCTTCCGGCGGGAGATTTGTTTGTGGTCGGCTGCTCCTCCAGTGAGGTGGGGGGCAGTCGGATCGGCACCGGCTCGAGTATGGAGATCGCGGCGGCGGTGTTCGACGGGATTTATCCGGTTTTGAAGGCGCGGGGAATCTACCTCGCGGCGCAGTGCTGTGAGCACCTCAACCGCTGCATTATTTTGGAGCGGGCGGCGGCGGAAAAATTCGGGCTGCCGGTGGTCAACGTTCTGCCGCAGCCGAAGGCAGGCGGTTCGTTTGCTACGACGGCCTGGAAAACCTTTGCCGAGCCTGCGGCGGTTGAGTCGGTGCAGGCCGGCGCCGGAATCGACATCGGCGGCACGCTGATCGGGATGCACCTGCGCCCGGTGGCGGTGCCGGTGCGCCTCTCGCTTGACAAAATCGGGGAGGCCAGAATCCTCTGTGCCCGGACGCGGCCGAAATTTATCGGCGGCAGCCGCGCTGTGTATGACGAGGGGAAGATGTAATGGCTTCGCTTTGCTTTGCGGTATGGGATGACGCGGCGGCGGAGGCCTGCCGCCGGACGCTGGAGGCGCTGGCCGATCCCGGCTACCAGGATTTTCACAGCCGGCTGGTACCCGGGATCGGCCCGTTTTTGGGCGTGCGGGTGCCGGAGCTGCGCCGTCTGGCGCGGGAGATTTCGAAGGGGGACTTTCGCGGATTCCTCGCCCGGCCGGCGGAGGAGCTGTACGAACAAAAGCTGCTGCGCGGCATGACGCTTGCCATGGCGAAAATGCCGCTGGAGGAGCGGCTGGACGCTCTCGCCCGCTTTATTCCGGAGATTGATAACTGGGCGGTTTGCGACGTGGTGGCCGGGGGCTGCAAATTTGCTGCGGCGGCGCAGGCGGAGGTTTGGGATTTCCTGACTCCCTATTTCAGGTCGGAGGAGACCTATCCCCTCCGGTTTGCGATTGTGATGCTGCTGGATCATTTCCTGACGCCCGACTACCTCCCCCGGGTGCTGGAGGTGTACAGCGGCGTTCGGCATGAGGATTATGAGGATTATTATGTGAAGATGGCGGTGGCCTGGGGCGTTTCGATCTGCTTTATCAAGGATCGGGACCGGACGCTGGCGTTTTTGCAAAGCGGCGGCCTCGCCGATGATTTTACCCACAACAAGGCGATCACCAAGGCTTGTGAGTCCTTTCGCGTTTCCAGAGAGGACAAGGTGCTGCTGCGGCAGCTGCGGCGATAGAAAACTTTGCGGTATGCAGGGAGTATCTCTCTGGCGATGCAGATAAAACGCCCCCGGATGTAGAAGTAAAGCTACATCCGGGGGCGTTGGTTTTATGCTCTGCTCGTCTTTTGGGGGAGCAGTTTTCTTTTTTTCAAAAAAGGGTTATCGGCTGATCAAAGCACGGAGCGCGATGACATCGGTGACGGTTATGCTGCCGTCGCCATCTACGTCATAGGCCGGCAGCAAGGCGGCGTCCGCCGTGTTTCCGTTTAAAATAAAGGTGCGCAGGGCGACCACGTCGCTGACCGACAGGATGCCGTCGAAGGTAACATCTCCGCGAAGCGGGGTGTCCGACCAGGTCGCGAAAAGCCGGCGGATAGAGGCGGAGGCGGCCGAGCCGGAGGGAATGCTGATGACGCCGGAATTGGTGCTCATACTCTCATCCGCGGAGCCGTACCAGCCGGTGAAGAAGGCCCCCTCCTTGGTCGGGGTGGGCAGTGTGCCGAGGCTGCTTCCCTCGGCCGTGCATTTGGCCGGCAGAGTGGCGAGCGTGCCGCTCAGATAATCCTCCAGAATCATCAGGTCAAGTGTGTCCAGCCGACCGTCGAGGTTGAGGTCGCCGACAATTTTGGTGGTTTCATCGGCGGCCGTGCCGATGGCGGCCTGCAGCAGGGCATAGTCCGCTTCGGTTATGCTGCCGTCGCCGTTGAGGTCGCCGAGGCAGAGCCCCTCCGGCAGATTGAAGGAGCCGCCCTGTGCGTCGAGGGCGATGGTGATATACCGCTGCCACACGGCATAGAGGGTTGTATCGCTGCTGCCGGTAAAGACGCCGCCGTGGGCGTATTCGGCCGCGGCCGCCTGCGGGTTGGTTGACCAGCCCAGGAAGGCGTAGCCTGCCCGGGTCGGGCGGCTGACGTTGATTTTCAGCGGGGCGTTGGCGGCCTTTCCTACCGTGAGGCGGGCGCCGCTGCCGCCGTTCGGGTCATATGTGACCGAGACGGTTTTGCTCCACACGGCGTAGAGGGTGAGACTCGCCCCGGCGGAGAAGCTGCCTCCGGCAGGGAAGCTGGGGGCGTCGGCCGTCGGGTCGACATCCCACCCTAAGAAGATATACCCATCCCGCGTCGGCTGGGCGGCGGGAAGCTGCAGACTCTGCCCCTCCCGGAAATGGATCGGGGAGGGCGCGCCGCTGCCGTCGTTTGCGTCAAAGGTGAGGACGCTGTAAGCCTTCCACACAGCGTAGAGGGTGCGGTTTCCGGTTAAGGTCAGGGTGCTGCCCGGCTGATACTGCGCGGTGCCGTTCGGGCTGTCCGACCAGCCGAGAAACTCATGCAGCGAACGGGTAGGAGCCTGCGCGGGAATCTGCACCGCGCTGCCGGCGATGGCGGAGGGGGCGTTACTGCCGCCATTTGCGTCAAAGCGCAGGATGTAGTTGACCGGTGTGCAGAAGAGCGAGGCCTCGGCCGCACGGCGGCGCACCAGCCCTTCGAGCACCTGCCCTCCCGCCTTGCACCAGAGGCCGAAGGCGTAGTGAATGTCGGATTGCGAATATTTCTCGATTCCGTCGAGCAGATAGTTGCGCAATGTAAAGCTGTCGTTTGTGACCCACACGTTGCCGAGGTTGTAGGTAAAGCTGACCATGGCGTCAAACTGATTCTGGTTGACGGTCAGGCCGTATTTGTTCAAAAAGGTGTTGACATACTGCTCGGAGGTGGACAGCGCGCGCTTTAAAAGGACGACCGCCTCCGCCTCTGTGATGCCGTTGGGATAGTCGTTGGCGCCGCAGGCCGTGCCGTAGCCGATCGACCACTGGGAATAATCCCAGTGCTTGTAGGCGTTGAAGCCCTCAAAACTCTTGATCAGGTTGACGCCGGTGTCGCTGGTGACAAAAGCGGCCGCGGCCGAGGCGGCCGGCGCGGTGACCAGCATGGCGGCTGTAAGCAGAACGGCCAGGAAAAGGCAGGCCGCTTTTTTTGCTGTGCTGCGAATGGATGTCATAGATGCAATACCTCATTTTCAAATCAAGCGCCAACCCGGGGTTACGCAAACCCGGATTGTGCAAAAGAATGATAATTTTGTAATCTGTGCCTCCTAGTATATCACAAAATGGTTACAATGTAAAGTAAAAATTGACATTTTTGTAACTCTTTATCGGGAGAGGAAAAAGCCGGTGGCAAACGGACAGAATATATGATATGATTAAAAAGATAAAAAACGCCAAGACAGAGAACGGAAGGCGGCCGGAACTTTATGCGGATTTTGCTGATGGCGACCGGGGGAACCATCGGTTCCTCCATCCGGGAGGTTATGGATACCGAGCGCGGAATGGCGGCTCTGCTGCCGCGGCTGTACGCCGAGGGGCATGCGGGTCAGGCGCGGGAGGTTGCGTTTGATTTTCTGGAACCGATTTCTATCCTGAGTGAAAATATGACTCTGCCGCGGCTGTCGGCTCTGCTCCGCGCGCTGGAAGCGGTGGATTTTACCGCTTATGACGGCGTAATTTTAACCCACGGGAGCGATACGCTGAGCTATACGGCGGCGTTTGTCGGCCTGCTGTTTGGCAGGGTCGGCTGTCCGATTGTGCTGGTGGCGGCCGACCGCCCGCTGGAGGATCCGGCCGGAAACGGCCTTTCCAACTTTGCCGGGGCGGTCTCCCTTCTTGCGTCGGGAAAGATAAAATCAGGGGTTTTTGCCGTCTATCGCAGCGCGTCGGTGACCGAGGTGTTTTTGGCTACCCGTATGCTGGAGGCGGACGGCCTCCACGGAATATTCCGCCCCTTTGGGACCGCGCCGTTCGGTCGGATTGCGGACGGGGTGTTTATTCCCACGGCGGCACCGGAGCTGCCGCCGCTGTCGGATTTTGCGGCGGTAAAAGGGGACGCCTCCCGGCCGGGGACGGATTTTTCACGCCCGGTGTGGATGCTGAAAAGCTATCCCGGGCTGGATTACGGCATGCTGGACATCTCGCGCCGGCCGGCCGCGGTGCTGCTGGTCGGTTATCACTCCGGCACTGCCTGCACAGAAGGGGAGGGTACCTCCTGCCTTCCATTTGCGGCGCGGCTGCGGGAGGCCGGGGTGCCGGTATATTTCCTTCCTGCGCGGGCGGCGGGGGAAAGGGTGTACGCCAGCACGGCGGCTATGCTTGCGGCCGGCTGCCGGCCGCTCTGCGGCATTTCGCCCGAGGCGGCCTATGCCAAGCTGTGCATTGGGTACAATGCCTTTGCAAAGCAGGTGGAGGCGTATCTTCTGCAGAATGTTTTTTATGAATACCTGGACTGAGGCTGCTTTGAAATCTGCGTGGAACCGGATTGGGAAAAACCGCCGGAAACGGCCGCGTCTTTGTCGGGGGAGGTTTGCAAAATGAACACGGACGAAGAATATTTTTTATCCCTGCTGACCGCCTTTTTGTGGGAGCGGCCGACGCCTTTAATGCCGCCGGAGGTATCGCCGGAGGAGATTGTCCGGCTGGCGCGCCTCCACGCGGTTGAGGGGATTGTCGGCTATATGATGCGGCGGCTGCCGCCCGGGGAGAGGGTAGGAGAGGCGCTGCAGAAATATTTTTCGGACGCCTTTTTTTCTACCATAAAAAGGATGACGGGTGCGGCGCACCGCGCCGGTCAGATGATGGAGCTGCTGTCGGCGGCCGGCCTGCCGCACATCTGTTTAAAGGGATATGTTGTGCGGGAGTGCTATCCTGTGCCGGAGCTGCGCACCTTTGGGGATGTTGACCTCTTTTTTAAAAAAGAGGATCTGGAGGCGGCCTGCCGCGCTGCAGAAGGCGGGGGATACACTGTCTCCCGCGGGAATGCGCTGGAATGCAGCGCCCGCCGGGATGAGGAATACTATGAGTTTCACGCCCGGATGGTTGAGGTGGAGATCAATGATTCCATCGATCTGACGACCTATTTTTCAGATGTGTGGAGGTATGCGGTTCCTCTTTCGGGCGACTATACATACACGCTGAAGCCGGAGCGGCATCTGCTGTATCTGTTTGTTCATCTGGCGAAGCACCTTTGCTACGGCGGCGCGGGTGTACGGATGTTTCTGGACATTGCCGCGTTTATAAAGGCGCAGGAGACGCTGGATTGGGAGGAGCTGGAGGCTGAGCTTACGAAAACCGGCCTTTCCCGGTTTGCCGGGCGGGTGCTGTTCTTCTGCAGAGCGTGGTTGGGGCTTCCCGCGCCGATACCGGTGGAGGACATGCCGGAGGCTGCGGCGGCCGATTTTCTGGAATTCGTGCTTTCGGGCGGGGTGTTCGGCGCCTCATACGCGGGGGAGCCGGAGGTGGCGCTGCGCCGCGGCATGCAGGACGGAGACACTCTGTCCGGTGCGGCGCGGAGGGCCAGGAGACAGGTGCTGTTTCCGTCCTATGAAAGCATGCGGGCGACCTATACCTTTATTGATGGGAAAAAATATCTGCTGCCGCTGGCGTGGGGAAAACGGGCGCTGCTGTTTTTCTCTCCCAAACGGAGGCAGATGGCAGATCGGGTACGCGCTTTGTCGCAGACGGCGGTGGACGACCGGCTGCTCGCACAGCGGCGGTTATTCGACTCTCTGGGATTAAAATAGTGCTTTTTTTGGAAAACCAATCATCGTGCTGTAAGTCGGGAAGGAGTACAGCACGATGATTTTTTTATAGCAGGCCGGCTGTCGGCCGCGGTTTGGCCTTTGTCAGACGCGAGCGTTCTTCAAAAGATTTTCTGCCGAAAGCGTTGCTCTGCATACAGAAAGCGCCTTTGCATGCTGCAAATCCGTTTATTGCCTCCCCCCCTTATTTAAACGGAAGGGCAAAGGACGGCGGGAGGTTAGTGCGGGAGACCTCCTGCCACCGGAGGCTGCCGGTGCATAAAAAATTTTCGGTTTGTTGTCCGGTTTTGGGCATCCATCCCTCCTTTTTGCCGGTTTTATAAAGCTGGGGCTTTAATAAATCGTGAGGTGATGATGTTTTGAGGACAATTGACATTGTGATTGATCGGCTGGGTAAGGTTACGTTGTCAGACTCTCTGCTCGGGATGGTGGGGGAGCACAACAACGCCAAGCTGTGTGTCAGGTCGGAGGAAGGCTTTTTCTCGGACGCGGATTTTTTTCGCATGTGCTTTGGCCGGTATGAGACGGCCGCGCTCTATCCGGTAGACGGGGTGATCGAATATCTGGTTCCCGGCGCGGTGACCGGCTCTACGACCAAGAGCTGGCAGCTGGCCGGGTATCGGTTTGACGGACAGACCCCCTCTCTGGTCAAGAAAAGCGAGGTCGCAGCCTTTGCACTGCTGCCGTCCGCGCAGCCGCAGGCGGAGATTGATCCGGATATATCCGGCACCATTGAGGAGGAGATTCAGACCCTATCCGGACTCGTAGACGACGCGAAGGCGCTTGCGCAGACGGTGACGGCCAAGCTGAACCAGGCGGCGGGGTATTATGTTCCGAAGGAGGTTGGCAAAGGCCTCTCGACCAACGACTACACCGACGCGGAGAAGAACAAGGTCGCAAGCGCTATAAGCGAGACGGATGCCAAGGCGGCGTTTGCCGCCAAGGGCAAGCTGACCGACTGCCACGGATTTGACGGTGCAGGCATCTACTCCATCCCCTACAATGCCGCCAATCTGCCGGATGGGGTAAGCTTCCCCCAAGACAAAAACGCAATGCTGGTGGTAACTTACTCAAACAATATGAGCTGGACGAATTATGAGTACAGTATGACTCTGATTCTGCCCGATGGAGTGGTATATACTCAGCAGCGCATGGGGGAAAAAGATTATGCCAGCTTTACCGCCTGGACGCGTGCTTATTCTGATAAGCAGGACAAGGCGTGGCAGACGCTGGCAAATCTCACTGTGGAGGAAGGGGAGGAAGCCTCCTCCATCAAGATCGCTTTGCCGGACGCGATCACGACCTGCAATGAGCTGATGATCGAAGTGGAATTTTATGTGGGGAGCGAGAAAAGCTCCCTATGGCTGCCAACCTTCTGCTTTGCCGACGTCGACAAAACAAAGTACACCTGCTGGCTTGGAGGCGGCGGAAATGGCAGCGTGGCACCCGGAACAAAATATTATTTTGAGCTGTATGGCCGGGTCGGAGACTCCCGGTTGTTGACTTTTTACGGTCCTGCAAATCAGCACATGCACGCAAATTCCCGCGCGACGGCTTATATGGCAAGGACAAGCCTCGGATACAGGGGCGGCCACAGCAGCTATACTTGTTATCTGCATATGGACATTGCCAGCAACACCTTTACGGCCGGGACGAAGGTCAAGCTGCTGGGAAGATAAGGGAAAAAGCTAACGCTTTTTCCCGCGAGTTTTGCTTTCGCAAAACATCGTTTTTAGAAAAGCGTGTATGAAAGCTTTTTCCCGCCAAAACAAAACAGAAAGGATGAAGGGCATGAGGGTACTGGAGATCAGCGCAGACGGGACAAAAACCACAAGAGAGATGACAGCCGAGGAGCAGGAGGCCTTCTGGCGGGAGCCGAAGGAGGCAGGAGAGACCGCAATCTCGACCGACGTACAGGCGGCCTTGGCTGAGTTCGCCGCCACTTTGGCCGACCCGGGGACAAACTCGATCGACCGTATTCGTCAGGCTGCCGAGCGGCTGCTGGCGGCCACGGGTGGGGTGCAGGCGGCAGGGTAATCTTTTATCTGAATCCGTTTTTTTGCAAGCGGCCATTTGCAAAAAACGGGTGATTTTTACAGAGGGAAAAGTGCAAAAAAACTCCGCGGCGAATTTCGCCACGGAGTTTTTTGTCATTTTTGCAGCTGTACAAAGAAAAGGAAGGGATTATTCCTCCTCCCCCAAAAAGGAGCTTGCGCTTCGGGAAGGAGAGCTTACTCCTCCTCCGGCATGTTCCAGTTGTGCCAGACGTTCTGCACGTCATCGTTTTCCTCCAGAATGTCCAGCAGCTTTTCCATCTTGGTGACCGATTCCTCCTCATCAATCGAGACGGTGACCGCAGGAACGTAGCAGATCTCCGCCGAAAGGTAGGGGATTCCGGCCGCTTCCAGACCGTCCCGCACGGCGGGCAGGTCGTTCGGGTCGCAGGAAATTTCAAACACGTCGCCGTCGGAGGTGAAGTCATCCGCACCGGCCTCCAGCGCGGCCATCATGACGGTATCCTCATCCTTGCCCTCAGCCTCCACCGCGATGATGCCCTTGCGGTTGAACTGAAACATAACCGAGCCGGGCTGCCCCATGTTTCCGCCGAATTTGTCAAAGTAGTGGCGCATGTCGCCGGCCGTACGGTTGCGGTTGTCGGTCAGCGTTTCGACAATGACGGCGACGCCGGAGGGACCGTAGCCCTCATACACAATCTCCTCATACTCGCTGTTGTCTTCGCCGCCGGCGGCTTTTTTGATGATCCGATCAATGTTGTCGTTCGGCACGTTGGCAGCCTTTGCCTTGGCGATGACGTCGCGCAGCTTGGCGTTGACGTTCGGATCCGGTCCGCCCGCCTTAACCACCATGGCCAGCTCGCGTCCGATTTTGGTGAAAACCTTGGCGCGCTGCTGGTCGGTTTTCTCCTTCTTGCGCTTAATGGTGCTCCATTTTGAATGTCCCGACATATTTTTTCGCCCTTTCGCAATGTATTATACCGGACAGGGAGCTTTCCTCTCCGCCGGGTGTAGTGTAAACTTCAACAGCAAACATAATAGCATATCTCGCTCAGAAAATCAAGCCGCCAATCCAGCTGCTGAGAAAAACCGCCGCGCAGGACACGGCCGCCACGATCAGCAGACTCTTTTCAAAAAAGGCCATGACGAGGGCGGCGGCGACGCCGACGATGGCGGTGCCGAGACTTCCGGTCGACGAAAAGACGGCCGGAAAGGTCATGGCGCCCAGCACGGCATAGGGAACATAGTAGAGGAAGGAAAGCAGAAAGCGGTTTTGGATTTTCTTTTTTATGGCGACCAGCGGAATCATACGGATGAGGTAGGTCACGCCCGCCATGACAAGGATGTAAAGCCAGATGGGGGTTGTACTCATGCCGGGTCTCCCCCTTCCTGCTGCACGGGGAAGAGCAGCGCGCCGAGGGTTGAGGCCGCGACGGCGCAGAGGATGATGCTCAGCCCCGGCGTGGCCGCGAACCATGCGGCGAGGACGGGGACAAGATTCAGCAGGCAGCTCAAAGCGGAGGCGGCCACGACGACCACCAGCACCGACCGTTCTTTTTTGGCGGGAGGGATGATGATGGCGATGAACATGCCGTAGATTGCGATGCCGAGCGCGCTTGTCAGCGGCTCGGGCAGGATGCTGCCGCACAGTGCGCCGAGGATGGTGCCGCTGCTCCAGCCGATATAGGGGGCGGTCGCCAGCCCCCACATATACCGCTGGCCGATATGCTCTGGTCGGCTGACGGCGACGGCGAAAATCTCATCCGTAACAAAGAAGGCCAGCAGGAGACGGGTGAACCGGTCGACGCTGTCGTCCATCCGCTGAGACAGGGTGATGGACATAAGCGCATAGCGCAGGTTGATGATAAACTGGGTCAGCGCCATTTCGGCCAGAGTTGCGCCGGCCAGGATGACGCTGAGTCCGGCAAACTGACCGGCCGAGGTCAGGTTGGTCATGGAAATTGCGGCGGCGGTAAGGGCGGACAGCCCCTCCTTAACCACCAGGATGCCGAAGGCGAAGGAGACCGAGAGGTATCCCAGTCCGATTGGAAGACCGTCCCGCAGTCCGGCGGTATAGCTGTTGATTACCTTTGTATTCATGCGTGTTATGTAAGCTCCAATTCCTTGATTTTTATACGTTTTTTTGACCGGGGGCAGAGGTGCCTTTAACGGGCAGAGGTGCTTATACTGCGTTAAGACTCCATTTTGGATATACGGCAAATAGAAAATGTTCCCTGCGCAAGGCTTCCTTGCCCGAGCACCGTTCTGTCCGTCGGGATGAGAAGGACAAAAGCGCCGCAAAGGCACGCCGGCAGGGGTACTTTTTTCTTCTAAGCGGCCGTAAAAAGCAGCGCGCGAAGAAGGCGCGGCGCGCGGCATTCTCCGATCCGAAGGGCAGAAGGATGCCGCGGGAGTTTATACCCGCGGCGGGTCGGTCACCCTCTCACGGCTAAACGAGGAAGGGGATGAAGCTCTTCTGCTGATTTTCCAAAAAGCGGGTTGCTTTCCGCCTTATCTTTTATAAATCCGGTTGAGACCGGAGAAAAAGTCGGCGTCGATGGTTTTCAGCGCGTTTTCGGTAATGCGGAACTGCCAGTTTCCCTCCGCTTTGCCGGGGATGTTCAACCTCGTATCGGTGCCGTAGCCGCACATGTCCTGCACCGGAATCATGGTGAGACCGGCCGCCGTCTGCCACAGGGTTGTGATGATGGAGTGGATGACCTCACTCCTGGGGCCGCCCTCTCCCCAGTTGCTGCCCGGATAACGGCAGTATTCGAGCAGGCGCAGCTTCTCGGCCATGGGGATGGCCCACAGCCAGCCGAGCATGGTGTCGTTGTCATGGGTGCCGGTATAGGCGACGCAGTTGGGCAGGTATTTGTGCGGCAGGTGGTCGCTGTCGTCGGAGGTGAACCCGAACTGGATGACCTTCATGCCGGGATAGCCGGTCTCTGCCAGGAACTCCAGAAAGGGGGCGTCGACGGTGCCCAGATCCTCGGCCACGATGTCGGCGTTCGGAAAGGCTTTTTCGACCGCGCGGAAGAGCTTCATGCCGGGACCGTACAGCCACTCCCCCTCCCGCGCTGTTTCGGCGGCGGCGTCGACCGCCCAGAAGCGGTGAAAGCCGCGGAAATGGTCGATGCGCACAATGTCAAAGAGACGGAAGCTCTGCCCAATGCGCTCCAGCCACCAGCGGTAGCCGTCCTTTTCCATCTCTGCCCAGTCGTAGAGCGGGTTGCCCCAGAGCTGTCCGTCGGCCGAGAAGTAATCGGGCGGCACTCCGGCCACCTTGGTCAGCCGGCCGTCCGGACCTGTCAGGAAAAGCTGCGGGTTGGCCATGAAATCGGCGCTGTCGCGCGAGACATAAATCGGCATATCGCCGAAAAAGGCAATGCCTCTTTCCTTTGCATAGGCGCGCAGCCGCTCCCACTGGGTGAACAGGATGTACTGCTCAAAGCAGTAGTAGTCGACGTCGCTTGCCGGGGCTTCGGCCGTCCACTCCCAAAACGGGCGCTGGTCGTTCACCGCCTTGCCCGCCATGTATTTGGCATAATCCGGCAGCCAGAAGGCGTTCGCCTCCCGAAAGGCGGAGACGGCGGCCGGATCGGCGGCCGCAAAGGCCTCCCGCAGAAGCTTGGTCTTGCTTTCCTTTACAAAGGCATAGTCGACCGCATACGGCTCTCCGGGATAGACGGCCGCTTCGGCCGCGGCGGGGGAGATCAGTCCCATCTCCACAAGGCCGTCGGGGTCGACGTAGAGGGGGTTGACGGCAAAGGCGCTCGGGCTGGAGTAAGGAGAGTTGCCGCTGCCCACCGGGCAGAGAGGCAGCGTCTGCCAGACCGAGAAGCCCATTTGCCGGATTCGATCAATGAATTGCCGTGCGCCCTCGCCAAAATCGCCGATGCCGTATTTCGACGGCAGGGAGGAGATGTTGAGAAAGACGCCCGCGCTTCGTTTGAACATGGAATATACGCCTCCTGCAATTGTTGCCGCTGCCGGACGGTTTTTCCGGCGGCGGATTTTGTGTTTGCTTTTGTTAACCGATGGTACCATCGACCTTACAGAAAGCGGGCAGCGGCTTTGCGGGAACGAAATGCGCCCGCAAAGCGCCCGGACCTTCCGGTGGGTCGACGGCGTTTTTTTAGAAAGGGAGTTTTTGCGGTCACTGAAGAGCTGAAAGATAGGATTCCTTATGGCGCGGCATTTTACCCCGTCGAGGGCTTGGCGCGCTTTTTCCGCATTCTTCAGGACAGTTTATTATACCCGTTTTGCTTTAAGAAGGTCGGATAATCCCGATAGCAGAGGTTGACATCCGCCTGCCCGGGGAATCCGTCCAGCTTGCCGGATTCACTGTACTGCCACACCTGAAACGGGTGGGAGAAGGAGGTCTCCTCCGTATAATGCGCCAGCCAGAAGTCATAGCCGGACAGCAGGGAGAGGTCCAGTCCGTTTTTGCACATATCGGGGTTGGCATAGATCATCGGCCAGTACCCGGCGGCGAGAATCGCGTCGCAGAACGCTTTGGCCGCGGCGGTTCGGGCTGCTTTGGAAATGCTTTCGGCTCTGGCGTCGCTGATGCCGAGATATTCGATGTCGATTACGATGGGGTAGCTGATCGTATAGCTGCCAAGATGGGAGAGGACATACGCGGCCTCCTCCGCGCCCTCGGCCGCGCCGGTCGCCTGAGAAAAGAAGTAGACGCCGGTATCCACGCCGGCCGCTGCGGCACCCGACATGTGGCGGTCATACTGATCGTCCGTCCGCAGTGTGCCGGCCGCGCCGTAGCCGCGGTAGCCCAGGCGCACAAAGGCGAACTCGACGCCCTGACTTTTCAGCTTTGTCCAGTCCAGCGCCGTCTGCCAGGTCGAGACGTCGATCCCGGCTCTGGTCAGGCAGAGTCCGTTTTCGTCAAAGTCGTAGCGCAGGCCGCCGATCGTTTGCCGGCCGGTCAGGAAAGCGCCGTCCTTATAATAATATCTTCCCTTAGCGGAGGTATTCCATCCTTCGGTCGGATTTGCGGGAGAGTCCGGCTCCTCCGGCGGGGCGGCGGTGCTGCCGTTCAGGATGGCCTGCCGCAGAGCCACCGCATCCGAGACGGTGATGCGTTTGTCCCCGTCGACGTCGGCGGCGAGGAAAATCGCCTCCTCCACTGCGGCGCCGGCCGAGATGATCTGCCGCAGCTGCACCACGTCCGAGACGGTGACCAGCCCATCTCCATTGACATCGCCAAGCGGCCGGGTGGCGGCTGCTGCCCGGATGCCTCCCCCGGCGAGAAGGAGGCAGAGCGCGCCGGCGAGCAGGGGCGTATATAGTTTGCGGATTTTATGTTTCATGTGCTGCTTCGGTCTCCTTACCAGCCGTCGACGCCGGCGCGCTGCAGCGCACCGATGGTTTTGATCCGCAGCCGGTCATAGTCCTTTTCAAGTGTGCGGATCAGCTCCTTGACCTCCTGCCGTTTGGTGTTGCCGTCGGCCGGGCATTTGCTTTTGACCACCGGCAGGGAATGCCGGCCGACCGCGCGGGAGACGTCCCGTTCAAATGCCAGAACCATCGGCCGGATCATGTAGAGGTCCTTGTTAGAGAGATAGCTGACCGGGGAAAAGCAGCCGATCCGGCCGCCAAGCAGCAGATTCATATAAAAGGTTTCGGCTGCGTCGTCCAGATGATGTCCCAGCGCAATCTTGTTGCAGCCGAGCGCTTTGGCCGCGTCATGCAGCGCGCCCCGACGCATCCGGGCACAGAGGCTGCAGGGGTTTTCCTCCCGCCGGACGTCAAAAACAATCCGGCCGATTTCGGTCGGCTTGAGAGTATAGGGTACCTCCAGCTTCTCGCACAGGCCGGCGACGGGGGAAAAATCCGACCCGCCCGGAAAGCCCATCTCAAGCGTCAGTGCCTCTACCTCAAAGGGGATGGGATAAAATCGCCGCAGCTGCGCCAGGGCGTAAAGCAGCGCTACCGAGTCCTTCCCGCCCGAGACGCAGACGGCGATGCGGTCGCCTGCCTCGATCATATTATATTTTTCCATTGCCGAACGCATCAGGCTCATCAGACGCTGCATGGGCTTTCCTCCCCCAAAGAAGTTTACATAATTATACACGATCTCCAGTATTTTGTGCTACAGGTAATATTTTACATGCCATATTTTTATATAATAGCATACTTTGTCGTCGGTTGACAAGAGTGGACGGGAACCTGCCGGGCAAAAAATTGCGGGTTCGAGGAGAGGCCGCATATTGGGGAGAGGCAGGAAAAACGCCTTTCGGGGCGTTTTGGCCGGGTGGCTGCCCCTATCGACCGGCGGTGCAGGGAAAGAATTCTCTCCTTTTTCGTATGCTGCAGGCGGACTTCGCAAATTTGCCTCCGACAATATCGCGGGCAGAGGCGGGGGAAAATCGGGCGGCCGCGGGATGTGTGAAAAGCAGCTTCCGTTTTTGCGGGGCAGTGCAAAAAAACGACAAACAGCCGGACGGCATAGTCAGAGTGCCGCCCGGCTATTTTAAAATGATAGATGAAAGGGGCGAGGGAGGCTTTAATCATCACGCCCGGAGAGGTATGTGCGCCCGGTACGCCTTACCCTTTTACAATCCTCTGGCGCAGCAGTACCACGTCGCTGACCGTCAGGCGGTCATCCTCATCCATATCTCCGAGCCGGAGGTCCTCATCAGTTGCGGAGCCGGTGACGATCATCTGCCGCAGCGCCACCACGTCCGAGACGGTTACCCTTCTATCCCGGTCGAGGTCGCCCTTCTGATAGGGGTTTTTCAGCAGTGCAATCGCCTTCTCGGCCGCCTCCAGAACGGGGAGCTGTTTTACCATGCTTTTCTGCGCGTCGCTGAGCTTTTTAAATTCTGCGCGGACGGACTGAATCCGTGCCTCCTGCTCGGGGGAGACGACAGCGCCCAGGCGGTCGATTTGCATATCGACCTCTGCGGCCTTCAGGGCGTCATACGCAGTCTGCTCCAGGACGCGGACGGTAGCCTTGGCGGTCAGCTTATCCGCGTCGAGAATCTGGTCGTTTGCCGCGATGACAGCCTCAAAGGTGTAAACTCCGGGCGTGTCGGAATCGTAGCCCGGGTCGGACTTCCACTCCGCAGCTGCGGCTTTGGCGACGCTGCCGTCTTTCAGAAGTACGCTTACGGCCTTGGGAAGCTTCAGCCCAGACGCCGCAGTGCCGGTCGGCAGATGGATTTCGGGGACAGCCATGACATATGCTGCCCGCAAAGGCGCGGTCACCGGGGTGTCCGTATAATCCTGCGTGGCGATTTCCGCCCGCACATCGGGATTTTGCAGGGTGTTTTTGCAGTTTTCAAACCGCACGTTGTCCGCCCAGCGGATGGTATACGCCCAGCCGGTCGAGCTTCCGAGCCCGGTGTGCTCCGGATATCCGCCGCCGATGCCGCCCGAAAACGCGGGGACAGAGGCTGCTCCTCCCGGCATTTCAAGCTTTGCATTTTTGAACAGGATGTTGGAAATGCGGTGTGCCTCGCCGTCGTTCAGGGTGTTTTTGGCGGGATCGAGGCCGATGATCATAGCCTCATGCACGTCCTCATCCTTGTGGCTGTAGGGAACCTGCATGGGATTCGTGTAGTTCAGATCCTCGACCACGATATTGCGGATATAGCCGAGCCTGCGGGGGGCTGTGGCATCGATGGGCGTCCGGCAGCGATTGCCGACCATGAAGGACAGAACGTTATCCACATCGTTCATATCAATACGGCGGAAGGTGATGTTTTCAATCTCCGCGCCGTCGGAGGATTGCAGCGTGATGCCCGAGAGGCCGACGCACTTCATGGTGATATCCTCGATGGTGTAGTTCTTGAAAGCGTCATAGGAATCGGTGCCGAATTTTATGCCGTTGCAGTAGGACTGCATGTATACCTCCCGGACATCTATATTACAGCTGGGGATGTCGTTGCCGCTCTTGGGACAGAAGGCGTCGTCTCCGGCTATGATATAGCAGTTCTCGACGGTCATGTTGCTGGTGTTGACCGGATCGATGCCGTCCCGGTTGGGGGCTGTGTGGTTTGTGATGCTTACATTCCGGACGGTGAAGCCGCTGCTTTCATACGGAACGAGGGTCCAGAACGGACTTTGCACCATGTTGATGTTTTCAACGCTTATGTCATTGGAAAGCGTGATATAGATGGTGCAGGGGCGCTGGTTGGAGGGATCGTTCTCATTAAAAGCATAGAATCCGTTGCCCTGGATTGTGCCGCCGCCCGTGATGCGGGTATTGCTGAGGGATTCTCCGTAAATGATGCCGCGTCCCAGCTGCCGGTTGCCGTTGTACCCGCGGGAGGGGATGACCTTCTGATAGACATTTCTGTCCGGGTTGGCGAGAATGGTCGCCGATGCGTCAATGAAGAGCGTCATATCGCTTTCCAGCGTGATCTGCCCGGTGTAGAAAACGCCGTTTTCAAGCAATACGGTGCCGTCGGTTCCGGCAGCGGCGTCAATGGCCTTTGCGATGGCCTCCGTATCGTCGGTGACGCCGTCGCCCTTCGCGCCGAAGGCCTTTACATTGAACAGGTTCTCCTTCGGCATCAGCCCCCTGGCCAGAGAGGCGCTGTCGTACACCTTTACGTTATCTATGTACAGTGTGTTCTCCTGCTCTGCGGCAAATACAAGGCGGCTTACTTCGTCGACGTCGGCGGCAAAGGAGGCGCCGCTATACCTCTTTGCGCCGTCAATATAGAAATCGTAGCGGTTGGTATAGGTGTTCAGCACTACCTTGATAAAATACCAGTTGTCGGCAGGGTAGTAGTTGTTGGGCACCTCCTGGCTGCAGATGTACACCCAGTTGTTCCCGCTGCAGATATAGAAGCTGTTGCGGTAGGCGGCGACCTTGACCGCCACCCGGCCGGCTTTATCGGTGATGATCGGGACGCTGACCCAGCCCGAGCCGGAGGCTTTTATCTTGGCTTCGACGGTTACATCTCCGGTAATGGGCGTAAAGCTGCGCACGGCCTTTGCGGCGTCACCGGTGTTTTGGATCAGCAGGCTCTTGTCAGAGGGGAAGGGGACTTCTGCGACTGCGGCGCTGCTGTTTTCCGAGCAGCTCCAGCCGTCCTGCGGCAGGCTGCCGGTTTCCAGATGGTTAAAGCGATCCTCGACGGTATACACCTCGGGGTTGTCGTACAGCCGCAGGTTATCTACACTCAGGCTGCCGCAGGAGGGGTTGATCACGCCGAACCGGATGGTTTGAATATCCTTCGCGCCGCGGTACAGCGAAAGATCCCGCCCTTTTAAGAGGTGGTCGATCCAAAGGTCGTATTTGCCCGACCGGGTATCGATGACAAGCTTTATGGTGTACCAGGTTTTGGCGGTATAGGGGGCGACGGAAATCTCCTCCGTGCTGTTTACCGATTTTATGTATCCGTCCTCGCCAAAATAGAGGGCGAGGGCAGGATTTTTGCTGCTGTCCTCCATCACCGGGATCGCCATTGTCTGATTATCGGCGGAGGATCGGACCTTTGCTTCAAAAACGAGCTTGCCGGAGACGGCCTCGTCAAAGGCTTTTGCAAGCACGGCATCCTCTTTGCCGGTCTTTTCAATCACGGCACAGCGGTCGGTGAACCTTGATTCCGTCGGCGCTTCCGGCTCGATCTCGATCGTCTGCGCGGGGCCGTAAACCTCGATTTCGCTGAGCTGGACGGTGTTCCAACCGGTGTTGGAATTTCCGATCATCCGCACATAACGGGCGGTCGTTTCGGGGAAGGACAGGTCGAGGACGTTTTGCTTCGACTTTTCAAACAGATAGTCGGTCGCGGCGATGAGGGTGGTAAAGCTTTTGCCGTCCGTGCTGGTCTGAAGCTCCAGATTCTGCGTCCGGTCAGCCCAGTAGTCCCGGAGTTTCAGGGTGATTTTATCTATGCGGCACTGCCCCTGAAGGTCGATGGTCAGGATGCCCGGGAAGTCATCCTTTGCGTTTTGCCAGTAGGTATCAATACTGCCATCCACCGGGCTGCCGGAATAGGAGATGGTATTATAGCTGTACGGGACGTTAAGCGCCATATTCTCCCCGGCGGCAAAGCTCTTTTCGGTGACGGCATCCGCGTCCGGCAGCTCGTTTGCATCCGCCACGGCCGCGCCGCTTCCGGTATAGCCGTTGGGAAGGCCGCTTCCCTCATACAAATTAAATACCTCGTTTAAATAATAGCGGTAATTCTGATCGGCGGCGCTGTCCTCCGGCTTTTCGCCCTGTGCGACCACCGGGTTGCTTGTGAGCGCCTTTGACACGGTTTCTCCACTTGTCAGGAGGATCATATAAAAGGTATTGCGGACGGAGTTCCCGACCCCGCCGGTGGCTTTGAGCAGGACAGTCTCCCCCATTGGGAAGGATTTTTGAACAATGTTATAGGAGGTTTCGTCCTGTATCTTCATACTGTCGCCGGTTGCGGTCCAGTCCGACAGCTGCGCCGGCTTACTCTGGCGGCTGTCGTAGGCGGCGTATACATCAATGTTCTGCTCGGCAAAGAAGTACAGGTCGCGGGCGCGGTTTGCCCGGGTGACAATATAATCGCAGCCGATATATTTTTCGGGCAGCGCGGTCAGTATGAAATGATCGGGGTTCTGGGTTTTGACCTCGCTTCCGTCGGAATCATAGTCGAAGGAGTAAATCTGCCGTCCGATTTGCAGGTCGGTTTCCATACGGTACCAGCCGGCGTCCCATTCCACCGTCCAGAATTTGGTCACATTGGGAACCGGCGGCGCTTCGTCTATCACATCGGTTTTATAAAGAAGGGTGTAATTGTGCGCTTCGTTTATGGAGAAAAGCTCCACCCTGTCCCCGGTTTCGCATGCCTTTTGGTAGAGGCTGAAGCTGCCGGAGGCGGTGCGGAGCGTCAGGGGGCTCGCGGTATACGCCTCCATCCAGCCGGGCTTTTCGACCCCCGCGGGCAGCCCTATGTACAGCCGGCCGCTTTTTCCCGCCGTGAAGGCGGCCAGAGCCCCTTCTCCCTTATATTGGGCGGAGGCGTCGGCGGTTCGAATCCAGGTGCAGCCCTCCAGCTCGCGGTCGACGTCGGTGAAGTGTATATCCGCATCGCCGTACACGGCCGCTCCGGCGGCAAGGCCGCTTTCTACCGACCATTTGTCGGCGTTTTGAGCGTCCAGGCACTTCAGGCCGATGATGGCCGGGCTTTCGGGCGCGAGTGTGTACGGCCCCGACGGCAGTGCGGGAAGCCGTGCCGCCTGCACTGCCGGGAATGTGGTTGACAGTATCAGCAGCGCCAGTACTGCCGCGCAGATTCTTTTGAATTTCATCATGAACCCTCCTGTTCAGATATGGGAAACAGATATGTTTTTATGCCGCGTTCGGATCATAAGACTCTCTCTTATCCTTTATATAGTATAAACAATATTTTTCGCAAAGGAAATTGCAAATCTGAGCATAATGTATTGTATAAAAATGAATTCCGGGATATTGCCGACCGCTGCCGCCTTTGTTTTCGCCCGTAAGGCTGAAAAGGCCATGCCCGGGTCTTGCCGACCAGGCGGCAGACGGGGTAAGGCACAGCGGCGCTGCGCCCTGCCCTCTTTTAGAAAGCTGCGGTCGTGGGAAAAAGCCGGGCCTTCGAAAAAAAACATCCCCGCTCGTTCAGGATGAGCGGGGATGTTTTTTTTGCCGGTGCGGCGGAGGAAAACTCCGGTTTTCTTCGGGCGGATGCGCCCTTTTGCATTAAGCCGTACAGGGTGGGGAGTCCGGGGCGACCGGGCGGATGGACGGGTCGAGCCTTTATTTTCGGCCGGAGTCCTTTATATCCTCCCGTATGAACATCAGAACAAAACCGGCAAGCTGAAAGAGGGCGGCGATCCAGATCGAGAGGTTGCCCAGAAAATGGGACAGCACAGCGCCCATGGCCGCGCCAACCGCAAAAATCAGCAGAATCAGAATGTAGTGGAGGCTTTGCCGTCCGGCCTCCCGGTTTTTTGTGACGTGGTACTGGCAGAGGCATTCGGCCGCCGAACGCATGTTGCCGATGCACATGGTGGTGGCGCAGGGAATGCCGCGGAATTTTCGGAAGCCGGCTACCTGCATGGCACAGGCGAAGGAGAGCAGCACGTTGGCGAAGATGTTCAGACTCTGCGGAAGCCCACCCGCAAAGAGAAGCAGGATAACCTCCACCAGCAGAAGGATCTGCCGCCAGTGGATTCTGCGGATATTCCGGTATTTTTGCCGCAGCCATTCGGTCAGGTAGACGCCGGCGAAAAAGGCGAGGAGAGGGAAAAGGTACCGGAGTGCGTGGGAGAAATTTCCGGTGGCCAGATTTTGTCCCAGCAGGACGATATTGCCGGTTTGGGCATTGGCAAACACCTGCCCTCTGCAATTGTAGGAATAGGCGTCCTGAAATCCGCCGGCGAGGGTCAGCAGGATTGCAAGGGACATGGACTCTGACATTTGCGCGGTATGTCGCGGCATTGCAAAGACCTCCTTTTGAAATGGGAAAGGGAACAACTCCTATTATAACGCGGAAAAGAGAGTGTGGATATCTTTTTTGAAAAAAATTTTGCCGGGTTGCGTAAAAGAGGGCAACCCGGCCCTGCTTTTGCCCCCATTGTTAGAAAGGGAGGATGCATGTGGGAAGGACGGCAAAAAGGTTGACGGAAAAAGAGCGGCTGTTTTGCGAATGCTATGCCGACGGCGGCAGCGCCAGAGAGGCGGCGGCCATGGCCGGGTATCTTATGCCGCAGCGCACCGGACTCCGTCTGCTGCGGGAGAAGCGGGTGCAGCGGGAGATTTCGGCTCTGCGAAGGGGGCGCGCGGGACGCTCGGCGGCCGAAGGCTTTCGGCGGATCGCCTTTGGCTCCTGCTGCGACGCGGTGCGGCTGGTATTGGGGGAGGATTTTTCTCCCGAGGCGCTGGAGCAGCTGGATCTCTTTAACATTGCGGAAATTAAAAAGCCGAAGGACGGCAGCCTTGAAATCAAGTTTTTTGATCGGATCAAGGCGCTGGAAAATCTGGCGCGCATGGAGGAAAACCGAACCAGTCCCGAGGCGTCCATGACATTCTATAAGGCGCTGGAGGAAAGCGCGTCGGCGTTTGACGAAGGGGTGTAAGCTTGGAGTTTAAGACATTCTCGAAAAAACAGCTGCTTGTGCTGAACTGGTGGTGCAGGAGCAGTCCGCATCACGAACGGGATGCGATTATCTGCGACGGCGCGGTGCGAAGCGGGAAATCGCTTTGTATGTTTATTTCTTTTGTGTCCTGGGCGTTTTACGCCTTCTCCGACTCCAATTTCGCGGTCTGCGGCAAGACGGTCTCTTCCATCAAGCGGAATCTGATCGGGCCGATGCGAAGCGTGCTGGAGGACATCGGCTTTTCGGTTAAGGTGCTGGAAAGCAAGAACCGGATGGAAATACGCCGGGACGGCAGGGTCAACACCTTCTACCTCTTCGGCGGGAAGGATGAGGCCTCGGCCGCGCTGATTCAGGGGATGACCCTGAGCGGGGTGCTCCTCGACGAGGTGGCGCTGATGCCGCGCTCCTTTGTCGAACAGGCGCTGGCGCGCTGCTCGGTTGAAGGGTCGAAATTCTGGTTTAACTGCAATCCCGAGCACCCGGGGCACTGGTTTTACAACGAATGGATTAAAAAAGCGGAGGAGAAAAACACGCTTTATCTGCATTTCACCATGCGGGAAAACCCCTCACTGAGCGAAAAGATGCTGAGGCGGTACGCCTCCCTCTACTCCGGGCCGTTTTACGAGCGGTTTGTTGAGGGAAACTGGGTGGCGGCAAGCGGCCTGGTTTATCCCATGTTCGGAGAGCGGATGCTTTGTGATCCGCCGGAGAGCTGCTCGAAATACTATATCTCGGTGGACTACGGCACGGTCAACCCGACCTCCATGGGCTTGTGGGGAGAAAGCGGGGGAATCTGGTACCGGCTGGATGAGTACTATTACGCCTCCAAGCGGGAGGGCAGACAGAAAACCGACGAGGAGTATTATCAGGCGCTCGACCGACTGGCCGGCGGCCGGGAGATCGAGGCGGTGATCTGCGATCCGTCGGCGGCCTCCTTCCTGACCTGCATTGCACGAAAGGGCAAGTACCGCCCGGTGCCGGCCGACAACCATGTGCTGGCCGGAATCCGGCTGGTGTCCGACCTTTTGCAGGGCGGAAGGATCAAAATCTGCCGCAATTGCGCCGACGCGATCCGGGAGTTTTCCCTTTACGTTTGGGACGAAAACCGGTGCGAGGACTGCGTGAAGAAGGAGAACGATCACGCGATGGACGATATCCGGTATTTTGCGGCGACGGTGCTCGGCGGGCGGCAGAGCGGGTTTGCGGCGGCTGCGGTGCGGCGGTAAGCCGGAGGCCTTTTGTATAAGGATTCCGGCCGCGGCGGCTCCGCCAATGGTAGAAAAACTCGACTGAAATACGGTAGGAAAGAGAGTGGTTTTCATGAATCTGTTGAAACGGACGAAAAAAGGGGAGGACGGCCGGTGCACGGCGGTTACCCTCGGACGGCAAAGCCGCGGCGGGCTGGAGGCGCTCTCCCGGCCGCTGCCGCTGGGACGGTGCGAGCTGGAGCTGTATGACGCGCTGCGAACCTCCGTACCGATTATAGACGCGGCCATCTGCAAGCTGGTCCGGCTGGTCGGCGGCCTGCAGGTGGAGTGCGACGATCCGCGGGCGCAAATCCGGCTGGAGCGCTTTCTGCGGGAGGTGAAGGTCGGGCCGGCCTCTTATGGAATCAGCGCCTTTCTTTCGGCATATTTTGACGATCTGCTGACCTATGGCACGGCACTGGGAGAGATTGTGCCGACGGCCGACCGAAGCGGGATCGGCGCTTTGTACAACGCCAATCTCTATGATCTGGAGATCGAGGCGGGCAGCAATCCGCTGGATACGGCGATTTTTGTTAAAAATATCGGCGGCCGGACGCCGGTGCGGGACAAGAGCTTGATCCTGATGTCGGCGCTGAATCCTTCGGCCGGACAGGTTTCCGGAAACTCGCTCCTCAAAGGGCTGCCCTTTGTCAGCTCGATTCTTATGAAGATTTTCAACACGGTGGGGGTCAACTGGGAACGGCTCGGAAACGTGCGGTTCGCCGTGACCTGCAAGCAGGATGGAGACGCTTTCGACCGGGTGGGTGCCGGCCGAAGGGCGGAGGAGATTGCGACGGCCTGGCAGAACGCCATGAGCGACAGCGGCGAGGTTCGGGATTTTGTCGCGGTCGGAGATGTGGAAATCAAGGTGATCGGCGCGGACAACCCGGTTCTGGATTCTGAAGTGCCGGTGCGGCAGCTGCTCGAGCAGATTGTGGCCAAGCTCGGCCTCCCGCCCTTTATGCTGGGGCTTTCCTGGTCCTCGACCGAGCGGATGTCCTCGCAGCAGGCGGATATTCTCACCAGCGAGCTGGAGTATTATCGCAGTCTGCTGGAGCCGGTCGTTTTGAAAATCTGCCGGACCTGGATGACGCTCAACGGCTTCTCCTCCGGGTTCCATGTGGTGTGGAACGACATCAACCTCCAGGATGAGGTGGAGGAGGCCAAGGCGGAGCTTTACCGTGCGCAGGCCAGGCAGATTCTGGCGGGGCTGGAGAAGAAGTAGGCCTCCCGCCGCTATTTTCAGAAAGGATGGGGTTTTGAATTTATGCAGAACGGATTTGTTGAAGCGAGCGGCGCGCCGCTCGAGGGAGAGCTGGAGCTGATCAATCAGCAGGCCAGACGCAAGCTGTCAGCCGACGAGGTCTATGTTTTTTCGGTCGTGCTTTGCGACAACGAAATCGACAGGGACTTTGAGCGGTTCACGATAGACGCACTGGGCAAGCTGGCGAAGCTGTTCGTCGGTAAGTCGGGAATCTTCGACCACTCGATGAAGGGCAGAGATCAGGTGGCACGCATTTTCTCGGCCGGAGTGGAGGCGGTCCCCAATCAGCTGACCTCCGATGGGCAGCCTTATCATCGCCTGAAGGCCCGCGCTTACATGCCAAAGAGTCCGCAGAATGAAAGTATGATACTGGATATTGACTCGGGCATTAAGCGGGAGGTCAGCGTGGGCTGCGCGGTGGCTGACAGATATTGCTCGATCTGCGGGACTTTGGCAAGGGACGGCGGGTGCAGCCATCTGCCCGGACGCAGCTATGCGAAGGATGGAAAAAAGCAGCTCTGCTATGCGGTGCTGGACAACCCGACCGACGCGTATGAGTGGTCGTTTGTGGCGGTGCCCGCGCAGCCGCTTGCAGGTGTGGTAAAGTCCCGGAAGATGCAGAAGGAGGAGATGAAAACGGACGAGGAAAAGCTGCTCAAGACACTGAAAACAGGAGATGTGGTGACGCTGAGCCGGAAGGAAGCGGACGAGCTGTCCGCGCTGGTTTCCCGGCTGCGGGCCGACGCTGCGCTGGGCGGCGCGGCAGAGGCGGAGATCCGCCGGTCGGTCAAAAAGATGTATGCCATCGGGCAGCCGGCCATGCCGCAGGAGGTGCTGGACAGCCTGATGCAGCGGATGGAGCCGGAGGAGCTGAAAAAATTCTGGGAGGATGCAAAGCGAACCTTTGGCGCGCAGGCTGCGCAGCCGCAATTGGCCAGTCGTCCGCAGGACGGACGGGATGCGGCCGATTTCAAAGATTTTATGATTTAACAGGAGGATGCGCGATATGATTTGTTTCACAGGCTATAACGAAAGCATGACCACCTTTAAGGCGGCCAGTGGCGTCGAGGTCGGCATGCCGGTCATCGTCACCGCCAACGCGACAGTCGGAAAAGGCACGGCCGACGCTGTAATCTGCGGCGTGGCAAGAAGCGTTCGGGACGGCATTGCCTCGGTTCAGACCAGCGGCTATGTTGAACTGCCCTACAGCGGAACGGCGCCGGGCCTCGGCGTTGTGTCGCTGCTTTGCGACGGCACGGGCGGGGTTAAGACCGGCACCGGCGGACGCAGCGCCATCGTTGTGGAGGTTGACTCCACCAACACCAAGGTCGGTTTTATTCTGTAACAACAGCCATTGAAGGAGGAACGCGGATATGAATTTTGAAACCATCAATATTGAAAAAGGGATGTATGCCTCCCCTGAAAAAAGCTTTACGCAGGTTCTGGAGGAGCTGGATCCCTCGGCCAATTATATCGGCACTGCGCTGGAGGGGATGGATGCCTATCAGCGCCAGCTCAAGCGGTTCGATATCAAGGTAAGCGGCGCCGGCTCGGACATGGTGCAGAAGTTTTTCACCTCCACCGGCTCGTCCGCCCTTTTTCCGGAGTATGTTTCCCGTGCGGTGCGGCAGGGCATGGAGGAGGCCAATCTGATCTCCTCGGTTGTGGCGACCGTTACCAAGATCAACAGTATGGATTACCGCACCATCGCCTCCGTCCCGAGCGAGGATGACAAGTCGCTGAAGAAGGTTGCGGCCGGTGCGGCGATTCCCGAAACCCGCATCAAGACGCAGGAGAATCTGGTCAAGCTGCACAAGCGCGGCCGGATGCTGGTCGCCCCGTATGAGGCGCTCAAGTATCAGCGCCTCGACCTCTTTACGGTCACGCTGAAGCAGATCGGCGCCTATATCGCCCGTCAGCAGTTCCAGGACGCGGTGGACGTGCTGGTAAACGGCGACGGAAACAATAACGCCGCGACCAAGATCACGGCCGCAACCACCGGCACGCTGGCGTATACCGACCTGATCAGCCTGGTCAACACGCTTGATCCGTATACCCTCAATACGCTGATTGCCCCGCCCGACATGATGATTGCCATGCTGAATCTGAAGGAGTTCCAGAACCCGCAGACCGGCATCAATTTCCAGGGCACCGGCAAGCTCAACCGGCCGATGGGCGCCAATTTCCTCAAGTCCAAATCGGTCGACAGCGGCCATATTATTGCGCTGGATAAAGACTGCGCGCTGGAGATGGTCGTGGCCGCGGACGTGCTGGTCGACTATGACAAGCTGATTGATCGGCAGCTCGAGCGGGCGGCGGTCACCTCGACCTCCGGCTTTGCCAAGATTTTCCCGGACGCTTCGGCAGTGCTGAAGGTTTCCGAATAAGCGGAAGGCTTGAGACCGGCCGGGGTTTTGAGGGGCGAAAATCAGATGGAATGATATGGTAGGCTTCTCCCGGAAAATGAGAAGAGGGAGAACAAAACTCCGGCTTTTGCCATGCGGGCCGCGGACGGAGAGACCGCCCGCGACCCGCATTTTTTGATAAGGGGAGGAACACTATGCTGGACATGGATATGATCGGAAAATTTTTCCGGGATTTCAGCGGAGAGACGGAGACTGCCGCGTGGAGCGACCTTTTGCGTATCTGCGCGGTGGAGATAGAGGGGATGCTGCGGCCGGACGCGGATCTTCAAAAAGCGGGAGACCGCCTCTGCTACGCGGCGGCCGCGCTGGCGTTTTACCGCTACAGCCTGAAAAGCGCGGCATCCGATGTGGCGCACTTCAAGGCGGGAGAGGTCACGCTCGCCATGGGTGGCGGGGTCGAGGCGGCCTATGAGATATATAAAGAGGCTTTGCGCGCGGTCAGGGCGTTTTTGAATCCGGATGATTTTGCGTTTATCTGCATATAGGAGGTGCGCCGCGTGCAGTTTGTCAGGCAGATTGCCATTATGCTGGAGCGCTTTGGCCAGCCGGTTTTTGTGACCTGCGGCAAAAAGCGCCAGGGGGTCAAGGCCTTTGTTCAGCCGGTGCAGTATACCAGCAAAATGTATCTGGAGCCGGCGGTCTCCTCACTCGGGAGCGTGGATGAGGGGCTGTTTGTATACATCGGGCCGCCCGAGCCGGCGATTGACACGCTGGGGCGGGACGTGCTGGTAGAAGCGGCCGGCGGAAAGTATGATGTGACCCGGGCGCAGGCCATCTCCTTCGGGAGTGAGCGGCTGTACTGCTGGGCGGTGCTGAAGCCGCGATACGAAAATGGGGAGGCGGAGAGATGATTAACCCGGTTGCGGAAATTCTGGAGGAAATTCGGGACGAGCTTGAAAAAAGCCCTTACCTGGACGGGAGTACGGTGATCGCCGGTTATCCCTCCGCCATTAAGGATGTGCCGCTGCGCCGGTCGGTGATTGCGGTCAGCATCGGCTCGGTGGAGCTTGAACACGGCGCGCTCGGCGGGTACTTCGGCCGCTCCGAACGCGGGGAGGAGATCTGCGGCCGCAAGTGCCGGCTGGAGGTTCGGATGGACATCGCGGTGCCCAAGCTCCTCGGGGGCGAGGTCTGTCACGAGATGCTGGGCGCGCTGGTTTCGGCTCTCATTGCGGGGGAGACAGGCAGCGGCGCCGTCTCGGTTCGGGCGGGTGAAATCCGTTTTGACCGGGCGCTGGGGGCGTTGATTCTGCCGGCGACGCTGACGGTCGACGCGGTCATCCGTGAAGGAACGGCTGACGCCGGGGAGGCGTTTGACCGGTTTATTGTAAGAATGAAATAGGGGGAATCTATATGACGACCTATGGAGAACGGCCGGGCGTGTATATCGACTACGATGCCTCCGCCGTGGTATCGTCGACTGCGGCGTCGGGCAGCGTCACGCTGCTTTGCGAGCTTTCCAGCAGCGACGCGGTAAAGAGCTTTTACAGCCTGCGCGCGGCGCTGGCCGACCGGGAGGTCGCAGCCGCTCCCGACCTGCAGAAAGTGCTGACGGCCGCCTTTGAGAGCGGGGCGCGGGCGGTGTTTCTGCTTCCGGCTGCGGAGGACACGGCGGCAGCCTTTACCGCTGCGATGGAGACGGCCGAGAGCCTGAACGCCGCAGAGGTGCTGGTGCTTTGCAGCATGAATACGGAGGTGCAGGCGGCCTTTGTCGATTTTTTGAACGCGGGTGCCGAAAAGGGGCGGCCGCAGATCGGCTTTACCTATTGCGCCGACGAGGGCGCCGCCAGAAAGCGGGCGGCCGCCTGCAACTGCGAGCGGCTGGTTATTACGGCGCAGGGAGGCGCGGTGAACGCGGCGGCGCTGGCGGCGGCCGTGGCGGTCGCGCCCGTTTCCGATCCGCTCTACGGACTGGAGCTTGGGGGCGCGGCGCTGCCGATCTCCCGGCTGAGCGAGGCCGCAGTCGACGCCATGATCGCGGGCGGCGTCACGCCGCTGGAGGCGGTTGGCGGCAAAATCTACAGCATCCGCACCGTCTCTACCCGGACGGCAACCAGCGGTGTGGCGGATCGCAGCTTTCTCGATTTGCAGACGGTGCGGATTGTCGACCGGGTGCTGGACGGCGTGCGCGCCTCTCTCAGTCGGATGCTCGGCGCCGCGCGCAACAGCAGCCGCAGCCGGCTGGCGATTGGTACCCAGACCAGTATTGTACTGGCGCAGTGCCGGCAGGAGGAGCTGCTTTCGGATTATGACAGCCCGGTGGTTGAAGCGGACGCGGAGGACCCCACGGCCTGTCGTGTGCTGCTCTCCTTCACGGTAGCGCGGGGGATCAGCCGGATTCACATCTCAGCAACCGTCACGGTGTAGAAGGAGGCGCATACGCATGAGCAGTTTTTTTGTTCCCACAAGCAAGGATATTTATCTGGAGGCGAACGGCGTCCGTCTCGGCACGGTGGAAAGCTATAAATGCTATGCCGTTCGCAAGAGCCGCTCGATTGAGGCCTTCGGCGAGGAGGAGCCGGTTGCGGCGGTGACCGGCCGGACAAGCTATACCCTCGAGCTGTCGCGGGTGGATACCTCTCCCGCCTACAGCGACGGCGTGGATTTTTACGATCTGGAGGATTTCAGCCTCGTGGTGGTCAAGCCGGATCGCCGGATTGTCTATACCGGCTGCCACTGGTCGGATATTCAGGAAACCGCAGAGGTCGGCTCGGCAGTGCTTGAAAAGGTTAAAATTGTCGCGGCAAAAAGGATGGTGCTGCAATGACGCTGGAGAAAATTCTCGCCTCGCCGGAGATTCTGCTTTGCGCGGGGGAGGCGACCTGCCCCGTCACGCTGGGCGGCCGGGAGCTGGAGTTGCGGCTGCTTTCGGCCTATGAGGCGGCCGTCTGCCTGCGGGAGGCGGCGCGGCTCGGAGAAAAGCTTGCGGCGCAGCAGCTGGACAACAGCGCCGCGCTGGCTTATGGCGCCTGCCTTGCCGCCGGGTGCTTGCGGGACAGCCTCGGCCGGGTGTTTGAAACCGGGGAGGAGGCGCTGCTGCGCCTGACGGCCGATGAAATTGCGCTGGTTTCCGAGCGGTACGGCGCGCTGCGCCGAAGTGATCTGGACGTCGACAGCCTTTCGGAGGGCGACCTCGACCGGCTGAAAGCGGCGATGGAGAAAGCGGCGCTCGGCCGGATCCGGTGGCGGGTGCTTCGGGCGCTGCGCCGCCTGCCGAGCGAGGGGGCGGTCAAGCGCATGACCGACGCGCAGTATCTCTACTGCTACATCCAGCTGCTGCTGGACGGCGAGCTTCCGGATGAGGAGGAGGCCGGTCCTCGTTTCGCACGGGAGGAGGATATATGATGCAATTCGATTTGTTTGAGGCGATGAGCGCGCTGACCGCCGCAGTCGAGACGGCGCTGCCGGTCGGCCATATCTCTGACAGAATCGGAAGGCCGGCCGCAGCGGAAAAGACGGACAACCCCTCCTTTTCATGGGAGGCCGCCCTGCCGCCGGAGGAGGGCGGATTTTCCTCCAGCGCGGAGATTCTGTCCGCAGATTCGATGGGAGCGGCGGAGGGGCTGCGCGACCTCTCCGACCGGCTGGAGTTGGAAGCGCTGCGGTATGTGCGCTTTCTGGATACGGGGGTGAATGCATGAACAGGCTGCAATTTCGGGATTTTGCCTTTCCGCACAATCCCAAAACGCTTCAGGTGGCGTACAGCCGCAATTTCAAGGTGTTTCGGCCTCCCCTGCGGGAGGCGGTGCTGCAGCATCTCGGCAGGGATTTCCGGGTTGTGACCGGCCGCGGTGAGTTCTATGGAGAGGATGCTTTCCCGCAGTTTCTGCGCCTGACAAAGCAGTTTGAGTCCGAGCAGCGCGGCGTGTTGGTTTTGCCCGGCTTCGAGCCGTTTTACGCCTGGTTCAGGTCGCTGAAGCTGATTGGAGAGGCCGGCACCGGCGTGCTGGAATATGCGTTTGAGTTCTGGGAGCTTCCGGCTGAGCCGGTGGAGGCCGCCTCTTTAACCCAAAGCCGGTACATCCCGGCCGAGGGGGAGACGCTTTGGAGCATATCAGCGGCCACCGGCGTTTCGGTCGAGAGGCTGCTGGCGCTCAATCCCTATATCCGCAATCCCTTTGATCTGACGCCCGGGCGGGAGGTGGCGCTGGTATGATGATCGACGCATATACAAAGGAGGGGGCGCTCTCCTCCTTTGACGCGCCGCTTTCGGTGGAGATTGCCGACGACCTGTACGCGGCCGGGGCGCTGCGCTGCACGCTGCCGGTGGAGACGCTTCCGCCTGATTTTACAAGGGTGCGGGTGACGCACACCGGACGGCTGCTGTTTTACGGCCCGGTGGATAAGCAGACCTTCTCCTGCAGCGAGGCCGGACGGCTGCTGACACTGGAGGCGCGGGACTGCACCGCTTTGCTGCTGGACAACGAGGCGCAGCCGCGGCTTTATGAAACCGTCTCCATGAACGACATCTACTACAATCACGTCCGCCGGTACGGGATCGAACGCGCCATCTCTCAAAACCCGCGGCTACAGCGGCAGTTTACCGTGACCAAGGGTATGAGCGACTTTGAGGTGGTGGAGAAGTTCTGCCGCCTTGCCGGGCTGCCCCGCCCCTATGCGGACGAACGCGGCAGACTGGCGCTGCGAAACTATAATGTGGAGGCCGCGCTGCCCGGAGACGGCGGGGTTCTCTTTTCGGCAAAGCAGGTGACCGCGCGCTACAAGCCGCTGTCGGAGATTATCCTGAGCGATCCGCTGACGAGAGAGTACAGCATCTCGATCCGGTCGACCGCCGCGCTGGCCAAAAGCGGAAAACGCCGCCGCTTTCGGCGGCTCTATACCCTGACCGAGGGGGAGCAGCGGGAGGAGGCGCGGCGGCTTCTTTCCGAAAGCTTGCTGGGGAGCCGGGTGTACGAGGTCTGCGTGACCGGCGTGGATCGGACGCCGGTCGGCGCGCGGACGGGCTTTTCATTCGACCGGCTGACGGCGCGGGGACTCCGCGTGGTCGAGCGGGAGATTCACTACGGCACGGATGGGATTTACACCCTTTTCCGGCTCTATCCGGCGGAGGATATTTGCTGAAAGCGGCGTGCTGATATTTTATCTCTTACCATTTTCATCTTAAAAAAAGAAAGGCGCGGGTGATCCGTATGTGGATGACAGAAAGGCTTTTGCCGGCCGAACAGGCGGCCGGCTTCTGTGGGGCGATTGAGGCCGACGGGAACGGAGCGCTCTTTTTGAACGACGGGCGGCCGGTGCCGCTGTCAGGCGTTCTGGCTCCGTACGGGTATATTTCTCTCCCCGCGGTGGGGAGTACAGGACGCGCGCTGCCCGACGGAGAGAAGGGGTATCTTCTGGCCGGGGTTACGGCGTCCGCCGACGGACTGCAGGCCGGAGAGGTTCGGATTTCCTCCGCCGGAGGGGCATACATCCTGCTGAAAAACACCGGCGAGGTAGTGATCAACGGACTGGTGATCGGGGCCGACGGCAGGATTGCGGACGCGTAACGTAGCTGCGGCGCGGAAATACTCTGCCCGCACGGCGTGAGAGGTGCGGCCGCGGCGGCTTTATATGTGAGGAAGGAATGCATGCTATGGATATGAAATTATATGCGGGAGATTTTGTCCCGGCCGGGACCGATTTTGTCACCGTCTCCGGCCGGGAGGAGCTTTTGCAGCGGGCGCTTATCCGTCTGTCGGTGAGGAAGGGCAGCTTTCCGCTGCTGCCGGAGCTTGGCAGCGAGCTGTACAAGCTCCGGA
Organism: uncultured Oscillospiraceae bacterium; assembly: GCA_900543525.1. Taxonomy (GTDB): domain Bacteria; phylum Bacillota; class Clostridia; order Oscillospirales; family Acutalibacteraceae; genus UQRS01. The sequence goes on along the minus strand of UQRS01000003.1, from coordinate 8,062 downwards.
CAAAGGAGAAAACCGACCTTGCGGCGCGGGCGCGAACCTTCGCCAACGCGGCGCTGCTGCCCATGGGGCTGGAGGTGGAAAGCGTGCTGGCCAGCGGGGACGGGGACGCGTTGTCTCTGGAGTTTTTTGTAAGCGGCGGGGGCAGCCTCTCGCTGACTGTGTAGAAGGAAAGGATGACAGGTATGGCTTTGATCGAAGAAATTACCTATGAAAGCGTTTTGAAGGACATGCTGGCCGCGTATGAGGCTGAGGCCGGCTTCGTCCCGGATGAGGCGTCGGATATTTCCATCCGGCTGCGGGTGCTGGCTTCGCAGATTCACAGCGCGGCCGAGACCGGCAAGTGGCTGCTGCGGCAGATGTTTTTCTCCACGGCAGAGGGGGAGTACCTCGACCGGCACGCCGAGCTGCAGGGCCTTTCGAGAAACGAGGGCAGCCGGGCCGCGGGAAAGGTAACCTTCCGGCTGGCCGCAAAGCTCGGGTACGATGTGGCGATTCCGCAGGGGCTGGTTTGCGCGACCTCCGACGCCGAGCCGATCCGGTATCTGGTGAAGTCGGGCGGCAGCATTCCTGCCGGATCGTATGAGACCACGCTGGACGTTGCGGCGGAGGAGCCGGGCGTGGCCGGCAATATCAAGAGCGGTCGGATCGCGGTGGTTGTCTCGCCGCCCAGCGCCGGGATGACCTGCCGCAACGCCTTTGCCTTTTCGGGCGGCAGCGACCCCGAGGATGACAAGACGCTGCGGGAGCGGATTGCGGCCGCGTTGCAGCAGCCCTCCAACGGCACCAACGCCGCCTTCTATGTCGCCGAAACGCTCAAGGTGCCCGGCGTGCAGTCGGCGACGGCTGTGCCGCGGGCGAGCGGGCGGGGCACCGTCTCGGTCTATGCGGCCGGCGTTGGAAAAACCGCCGACAGCACGATGCTGTCCGCGATCAGAACCCACCTCTCCGATCAGCGGGAGATCAACGTGGACGTGACGGTAGCGGCGGCGACCGAGCGGGAAATCCCGGTTTCGGTTAAAATCAAGCCGGCGGACGGATATCTGTTTTCGGAGATTTCGGCCAGCTGCTATACGGCCGTGACCGATTATTTTAACCATCTGATGATTGGGGAGGCGTTTCGCCTCAACCGGCTGGGAAATCTTCTTCTGGCCTGCGAAGGGGTGGAGGATTATACCTTCCTGGCGCCGACGTCCAACATCTCGGTGGCGTCGACCGCGCTGGGCGTGCCGGGCAATATTACCGTAGCGGAGTGGGTGGAATAATATGAACAGCCTGGAAACCATGATCTCCCTTTTAAAGCCGACCGGCCTATACAAGCTGGACGACGGCTATGTTTTGTGCGAGCTGAAGGCGGAGGCGGCCGGCCTCGACCGGCTTTTCGCGGCGCTGAACGAGCTGCTGCGGGAGTGCTTTCCCCAAACGGCGGAGGAAAAGGGGCTGCAGGTGTACGAGCGGGTGATGCACCTCGGCGTCATCCCGGAGGATACAGCTGCGCGGCAGAACCGGATCACCGGGGCGCTTGCCCTCTGCGGAAAGGATAAGACGCTGGCCGCCCTTCGGAAAAGCGGCCGCATTTTCGGCGTCGACTGGACCATCACCGAATCGCCGTCGGACGAAAAACTGACAATTTCGGGAGAGGGGTACAGCCTTCCCTACGATACGGCAAACGATATTTTCGCCATGCTCGGCAGCCTGCTGCCGGCGCATCTCGGCGTTTCGTTCAGCCTTCATGTGGCTACCTGGTACACCTGGAACCGGCTGGGCAAGACCTTCTCCGAGCTGGACGGCGAAAATCTCAGCTTTACCGCGCGGAGCGCCGCGGCGACTTTGACCGGCAGCCTGTAAACCGCACGGCATAAACGAAGGAAGAACAGCATAGTATTACTCGGACAGTAAAAAGGGAGGTATACAAAATGCGAACATATTTACCAGAGGGCAGAAGCCTCAACACACTTCGGAATCGGCAGTACCTCAGCTCTCCGGCCGCCGTGGCCGAGGCGGCTGCCAAGGGGGAAATCCTCGAAGCGATGGTTCTGCTGTGCGATCTTAAGCATAATTTGATTGTGGACCTCGGCTGCATGCGCGGCATCATCCCGCGGGAGGAGGGTGCGATCGGCATTGCGGAGGGAAAGGTGCGGGACATCGCCCTGATCTCCCGGGTGGGGAAGGCGGTTTCCTTCATGGTCAGCGCGATCAAAACGGATGAGGAAGGTAAGCTCTACGCCATCCTTTCCCGCCGCGCGGCGCAGGAAAAGTGCCGGGAGGCATACATCTCCACACTGGAGACCGGCCGGGTTATCGACGCGCGGATTACCCATCTTGAAAACTTCGGGGCGTTTTGCGACATCGGCTGCGGCATTGTCTCCCTGCTGCCGATTGACGCCATCTCGGTCTCCCGGATTTCGCATCCCGCCGACCGGTTCAGCCCGGGCGACGATATCCGCGCGGTCGTCAAGGGGATCGACGCGCAGGGGCGCATCTCCCTCTCCCACAAGGAGCTGCTCGGCACCTGGGAGGAAAATGCGGCCCGCTTCTCGCTCGGCGAGACGGTGACCGGCATCGTCCGCTCGGTGGAGGATTACGGCATCTTCGTGGAACTGGCGCCGAACCTCGCCGGACTGGCCGAGCCGCGCGCCGGCGTGCGGCCGGGACAGATGGCCAGCGCGTATATCAAAAATCTCCTGCCGGAGAAGATGAAGGTCAAACTGATTATTATTGACGCATTTGACGCCGAATATACAAAAAAGCCGATTGAATATTTTTTTGAAGGAGATTTTCTGGACAAATGGCGCTATTCTCCCGAAAAATGCGACAAATCGGTTGAGACGGTTTTCGCCTCCTCCGGCGTCGTGTGCTGAAAAAAGCAGAACTGCTTTGTGCCGGGCGGGTTTCGGTGGGCGGCCTCTTTTGAAAAAGGAGGCGCTTTCCGGGACTCGCCCGGTTTTGTCATGCCCGGCGGTAAAAATGAACAAAAAAGAGAGGGAACATGGCCGACACTGCTTGTATTTTATCAGTTGCATTCCGCCCGCGATGCGTGTATAATAAATAGGTCAGCCGATAAGCGGATAAAGGCTTGTCGTGCGAAAGCTGCCGCGGCATCCGGGCCTTTTCCGATTGTTCGGTACCGCTTTGAAGAATCTTAAAAGATGTCCGGCCGGTTTTGGGTCGGGCAGAATGGGGGATAAGTCATGGTTAAAGCTGTTGTTGGCGCAAACTGGGGCGACGAGGGTAAGGGTAAAATTACCGATATGCTCGCCGGAGACGCTGATGTTGTCGTCCGGTTTCAGGGCGGTGCAAACGCCGGCCACACCATCAAAAACCAGTATGGAAAATTTGCGCTTCATCTTCTGCCTTCGGGTGTGTTCAACTCGAACGTTACCAATATGATCGGGGACGGAGTCGCGCTGAACATTCCCCGCCTGCTGGAGGAATTGCAGGGAGTTATCGACCGCGGCGTTCCCGCGCCGAAGCTGATGATTTCCTCCCGGACGCAGATGGTCATGCCCTACCACATCCTCTTCGATCAGTATGAGGAGGAGCGGCTGGGCGCCGGAAGCTTCGGCTCGACCAAGTCGGGTATAGCGCCCTTTTACTCGGACAAATACGCCAAGATCGGGTTTCAGGTATGCGAGCTGTTTGACGAGGCGGCGCTGCGGGACAAGCTTGCCCGCGTGATCGAGGTAAAGAACGTCCTGCTTGAGCATCTGTATCACAAGCCCCAGCTGGATGTGGAGGAACTGCTCTCCACCCTGACGACCTGGCGGGAGGGGATTGCCCCCTACGTCGGCAACACCCACGCCTTTTTGCGGGAGGCGGAGCGCTCGGGCAAAACCATCCTGCTGGAGGGGCAGCTGGGCTCTTTGAAGGATCCCGATCACGGCATCTATCCCATGGTGACCTCTTCCTCGACTCTGGCCGGCTTCGGCGCGGTCGGCGCGGGAGTTGCGCCCCACTCGATCCGGGAGATTTACACGGTCTGCAAGGCTTACTCCAGCGCGGTCGGCGCCGGCGCCTTTGTCAGTGAGATTTTCGGGGATGAGGCGGACGCCATGCGGCGGCACGGCGGAGATGGCGGCGAGTTCGGCGCCACGACCGGACGGCCGCGGCGGATGGGCTGGTTCGACGCGGTGGCTTCCCGCTACGGCTGCGAGCTGCAGGGCACGACGCAGGTGGTGCTGACCGTCGTCGACGCGCTCGGTTATCTGGATGAGCTTAAGGTCTGCACCGGGTATGAGATTGACGGGAAGATTACCCGTGAGTTTCCGGTTACCCCTCTGCTTGAGCGGGCGAAGCCGGTCTATACCACGCTACCGGGCTGGAAGTGCGATGTTTCGGGCATCCGCAGCTACGCCGACTTGCCGGAAAACTGCCGGAAGTATATCGAGTTTATTGAAAAAGAGATCGGCTATCCGATCAAGATGGTCTCCAACGGTCCGGCGCGTGAGGACATCATCCTCCGCTGAGGACAGCCGGATGAATATGGGATAAAAAAGCCAGGCAATGGCGCCTTGTGCATTCCTCTGAGGGCGGGATTTTCCTGCCCTCGGGGCGTGCTGCGCGCCGCCTGGCTTGTTTTTTATATGTAAGCCGGACGCGGCCGGGCGGCGGAGCGGGCTGTGCCCCTTTTTGGGGGAGAGGTGAGGTCTCCTCTTTTTGGGGGTGCGGCCGGGCATCCTTTTTGGGAGTGACCGGTTCGGCAGGCATGCGGACGAAAAAAGAAAGGACGGTTTGTCGGATATGTTTGACAATCTTCATGAGGAATGCGGCGTTTTTGGCATTTGTGAAAACCGCCGTACCAATGTTGCGGGTGCGGCCTATCTCGCCCTGTACGCGCTCCAGCACCGCGGGCAGGAGAACTGCGGCATCGCGGTGAATGATGATGGCGTTTTCACCTATCATCGGGACACCGGCCTTGTGCCGGATGTCTTTTCGGCCGAGCGGCTGGCGCGGCTGGGAGAGGGGAATATGGCCATCGGGCATGTCCGCTATTCCACCACCGGCGGCAACCACCGCGCCAACGCACAGCCGCTGGTTGTGCGGCATATCAAGGGGAACCTCGCCCTCGCGCATAACGGCAACCTTGTCAACGCGGCCGAACTGCGCCGCGCCTTTGAGATAAACGGCGCGATTTTCCACGCGACAACCGATACGGAGGTCATCGCCTATGCCGTGACGCAGGCGCGGCTTCACTGCCCGACGACCGAGGCCGCTCTGGAGGAGATTATGCCCCGCCTCAAAGGGGCGTATTCGGTGGTGCTGATGACCGCGACCAAGCTGATCGGTGTCCGGGATCCCAACGGCTTCCGGCCGCTGTGCATCGGAAAAACGGCCGACGGCGCCTATGTCATCGCCTCTGAAAGCTGCGCGCTGGACACGATCGGTGCGGCCTTCCTCCGGGACGTTCGGCCGGGAGAGATTGTCGTGGTCGAGGACGGACAGCTTAAATCCATTACGACCCATTGCGGAAAGAAGGGCACGCTCTGCGTTTTTGAATACATCTATTTCGCACGGCCGGACAGCGTGATCGAGGGCGCCTCGGTGCATCATGCACGCATCCGGGCCGGCCGCTTCCTGGCCGAGGAGCATCCGGTGGAGGCCGATATTGTCATCGGCGTGCCCGACTCCGGCCTGGACGCCGCGCTGGGCTACGCGCAGGCTTCGGGCATTCCCTATGGCGTCGGGTTTGTCAAAAACCGGTATGTCGGCCGCAGCTTTATCCAGCCGACGCAGGGTCAGCGGGAAAACGCGGTTCGCATCAAGCTGAATGTCATTGCGGAGAATATTAGGGATAAGCGGGTGGTGATGATCGACGACTCGATTGTGCGCGGTACCACCAGTGCCCGGATCGTCCGCCTCCTGCGGGAGGCCGGGGCGAAGGAGGTGCACATGCGGATCTCCTCGCCGCCCTTTATCAGCCAGTGCTACTTTGGCACCGACGTCGACAGCAGGGAGAATCTGATCGCCTGCCGTCTGCATACGACCGAGAAAATCGCGGCCGAGCTGGGGGTGGACAGCCTCGGCTATCTGAGTGTGGAGAACACCCATCGCCTTGCAGAAGGGGCGAGCTGCGGCTTTTGCGACGGCTGCTTTACCGGCCGTTACCCGATCCACGTGCCGGAGAGCCCGGGAAAGGATAAATTCGAGCTGCCGCTTGGCCGTCGCGGCGGCGAGGTGGAGTAAGGCCTGCCGTCTGCCTGCCACTTTACCGCATACTGTCCGCCGCCTTACCATATGTTATCCGCCGTTTCATCCCTCCCGGCCTGGGGAGGGCGGAGGGCCTGTCGTCTCTGAAATAACGCCGCATTTTCCGGCAGAACTGTGCAAAAAAGGGGGGGCGATCCGTCCTCTCTGCATGGCATCCCGCCTTCGCGGCACGCAAGATAAGCCGGTGCGGCCTTTGTTGGAAATTTGCCTTTTTTGCGCGTCCCGTTCCCGGCTTTTGCAGCGGATAACATGATTGCTGTATCCAAAAAAACGCCGCCCTCTGCCGATTGCAGCAGGAAAGCGCGATCATTTTGCCAATGTAAAAACCGTTCCGGCATTTGTGCTGCCGGAACGGTTTTTTTAAAACACAGATATGTAATTTTAAATTTTTATGATTTTATGCGAGAATCAGCGCTCTTGCCGCGATGATGTCGCTGACTACCAGCTTGCCGTCCCCGTCAATGTCGGCTACGACTCTGGCACCGTCCGAAAGATGTACGCTGCCGAGGATGATGCTCCGCAGCGTAACGATGTCCGAAACCGAGATTCTGCCATCTCCGTCCACGTCGCCAACCTGCGTTGCAGAGGCCAGAACAGTCAGCCTGCAAACGGCAGTCTCCCCGGTCGGGAGGGTTGCGGTAATCTCGGAGTCCCCTGCGGCCGTGGCAATGATCTGCCCGTTGGCGCAGATGGCTACATCTTCATTTGTCGAAGACCAGGTGGGAGAGCCGGCCTCCTCCGGTGAGACGGAGGCGCTGAGCTGCATGCTGTCACCCGGCGTCAGAATTGCGCCTTCCCGGCTCAGCGAAACGGACGCGGCAGGCTGCGCCGGCACCTCCGGCTCCTCCGGGGCTGCCGGTTCCTGCGGCTGGTTGGGATTTTCAACCTGCTCCGCATAGTTCAGCGCACACCAGGCCTCCTGACTCAGATAATTGGTCAGTCCCCAGGTGTAGCCGCCGTTTGCAATCATGCGGGAGACGTGGAAAATCGCACCCTTGGGGACGCTGCCGACGATGGTGGCGCCGACCGAATAGCTGCTGCGCAGGTTGAGGGGATCGGTCTCGGTCACGACCCGGTAGTAGGCGTCAACCTCCTCACCGGCCGGCTCCTCCGGCTGAACGCCGGCGTTGCCGGAATTCCCCGCCGTGGTATAGGCCGGCGTGCCGTATCCGACAATGCTGCTTTTTCCGTACCAGTAGCCGCCGCCCGAGGTGATGGTACGGTCGTTGACCTTGTCGCTGAAATTGCCGTCGATAATATGAATGCCGCCCGAAGCGTCAACATAATTGACAATACCGACATGTCCCCATACGAAGAAGATCAGGTCGCCCGGGTTCGGCGTGTAGGAAGCACCCTGCCAGAGGCCGGCGTTGCGATACGCCGCGATGCCGCTGCTGCAATCTCCAAAGTTCAGGAAGATCGAGGAGGGGATGCCGGCTTTCTCGGCGCACCATTTGACAAAGTAGGTGCACCAGGGCGCGGTCGGTCCGTATTTCTGAATGTTGTCGCCGCTCTCCCGATAGCCGACCTGCGTCAGCGCGATGCCGACGATGTCGGCGCGCTGGTTGCCGGTGAGGGTGTAGGCCGTCTCGTCATACGCGGCGGAGGCGGAAAAAACCGAGGCGCCGGCGCAGCCGATTACAATGGTAAGACACAGAAGTATACCGATTATACGCTTCATAAATATCAAAAACTCCTTCATATAATACCCTGTTAACGCCCTGAGGACGCAGTCGAAAAAATTTGCATATCGGTATATTACCACAGTTATTACAAAATTGCAACCTTTTTATGAAGAAAAAGTTACAACTTCTTAATTTTTGTTTTTGATTTGTTTCCGATTAAAGGTCAGAAAAAG
>UQRS01000002.1 GCA_900543525.1 uncultured Oscillospiraceae bacterium | reverse complement strand
AACATGCAATATTCAATATATAGATAATCTGTGGAAAAGTCAAGGTATTTTTTAAAATTTCTGAAAATTTCCCAAAAAACGACGGTTTTTGGCTGAATTTACAGAAAATTCCGACCGTTTTTCGGTGGAAAATCGGGTGGCTTCAAAAAAGAAAAAGGTCGGGAGAAAACCTCCCGAGCCTTTCTTTTATAGACGCAGTCCGCCCCTTTTGAGATTACGATTTTGCCTTGTCGGCGTCGCGAATTTCGGCCCGGCGGATTTTACCGCTGATGGTTTTGGGAAGATCCTCTACAAACTCGACCGCGCGCGGGTATTTGTAGGGAGCCGTCTGCTTCTTGACATAATCCTGAAGCTCTTTTTTCAGTTCCTCCGACGGCGTGTAGCCGCGGGCGAGCACGATGGTTGCTTTGACGATCTGGCCGCGCACGGGGTCGGGAACGCCGGTGATTGCACACTCCAGCACCGAAGGATGCTCCATCAGGACACTCTCAATCTCGAACGGGCCGATGCGGTAGCCGGAGGATTTGATAATATCATCCGTCCGCCCGACGTACCAATAATAGCCGTCCTCATCCCGCCAGGCGGTGTCTCCGGTATGGTACAGTCCGTCATGCCAGGCTTTTTTGGTCAGCGCCTCATCCCGGTAATACCCGGTGAAGAGGCCGATCTGCGGCCGCTTGTCGGTGCGGACGACAATCTCCCCCGTGACGCCGGCCGGGACGGAGTTTCCATCCTCATCCACGATGTCGACGTCAAACTGCGGCACCGGCTTGCCCATCGAGCCGGGACGCGGCTCCATCCCGGTGATGTTGGCGATGATGCAGGTCGTCTCGGTCTGGCCGAAGCCCTCCATCAGCTTGATGCCGGTGCATTTGTAAAAGACGTTGAAAACCTCCGGATTCAGCGCTTCGCCCGCGATGGCGGCGTATTTCAGGGAGGAGAGGTCGTATTTGGACAGATCCTCCTTGATAAAAAAGCGGAACATGGTCGGCGGGGCGCAGAAGGTGGTGATGTTGTATTTTGCAAAGAGGGGCAGCAAATCGGTCGGGTGGAACCGGTTGTAGTCATAGACGAAAACCCCCGCCTCCATCAGCCACTGACCGTACAGCTTGCCCCAGACGGCCTTGCCCCAGCCGGTGTCCGAGAGGGTGAAGTGCAGCCCGTCAGGGTCGACGTTCTGCCAGTTTTTGGCGGTGTTCAGGTGCCCCAGAGAATAGGTCGCGTTGTGCAGCACCATCTTGGGGTAGCCGGTCGTGCCGGAGGTAAAATACATCAGCATGGGATCAAGCGCTCTCACATCGCGGCGAGAAAAATCCTCGCTCGCCCCTTCCATCAGGGCGTCGAAATTGAGCCAGCCTTCATCCACGACACCCTTCTCCCGATCGGATTTGCGGCCGTGCGCCTCCAGCAGAATTTTTACCGAATCGCACTCCGGCAGGGCGGCCATAACGTGCGCCGGAATGCCGTCGTCTGAGGTGCAGATGATCGCTTTAACCGTGGCGGCGTTGAAGCGATAGACAAAATCCTTCTTCTGCAGCTGGTTGCTGGCCGGTACGGCAATGGCGCCCAGCTTGTGGCAGGCGAGGATGGAGAACCAGAACTGATAATGCCGTTTGAGTACCAGCATGACGACGTCGCCCTTGCCGACGCCGAGCGAGGCCAGCATGTTGGCGGTTTTGTCGGAATAGCGTTTGATGTCGCCGAAGGTGAAGGTGATTTCCTCCCCTTCCTCATTGGTCCAGAGCATGGCGCGGCGGTCGGGCGTGTGCATTGCAATCTCGTCCACGACGTCATAGGCGAAGTTGTAATTTTCCTCGTATTTCAGGTCAAAGCCAATGAGCATTCCGTTGGCATCATAAGTCTCATCGACGAATTTTTTATATAAATTCAGCATGATTTTTCTCGTTCCTTTTTAATTGATCTTGGCGTTTTTTCAGTCGGCCTTCTTCATCACGATGCTGATGAAGGTGCAGGGCGCGCCGCCGACCGCGATCATGCCGTGACCCTTGCTCGAGTCATAGTAGGCGCTGTCCCCTTCGTTCAGAATATAAGTATGCCCGTTGTGGACAAATTTCAGACTGCCGGAGAGGATATAATCCATTTCCTGCCCCTCGTGGGTCGAGAGGGTGATCGGCGCGTCCTGCTCCGCCTCGATAAAAGGGGCGGTGACCACAAAGGGTTCGGCGATTTTGTTTTGGAAAGTGGCGGCCAGATGCTCATACTTAAAGCCCTGGCGGCGCTTGATCGGCAGTCCTTGGCCCGCGCGGACAACCGAACAGCCGAGCAGGTGCGGCTCCTCACCGCTGACCAGCTCAATCAGATCCACGCCGAAGCGCTCGGCGCATTTGTACAGAAAGGTAAAGGTGAAATCATCCTGTCCGGCTTCCAACCTCTCGTATTCTTCAGAAGAAACACCGGTAACCCCGGCCATTTCTTCCACGGAAATGTCCATAATCTCCCTCAGGGCGCGTATTCGTTCGGCAATCTCCATAAAATTGGGCTGCATAGTGTTTCTTCCTTCCGTTTTGAATTTTCATCTGCGAAAAAGCGGTGCGCCGTCAAAAGGCGCTTCATAAAACGACGGAGCAAAAAAAGCCTCCCCGACGGCGCGGTCAGAGCAGCTCCAGCAGTTCTTCCGGGGAGGAGAGAAGGGCTTTCGCGCCGTTTTCAAGCAGTTCCTCCGCCGTGCGGAAGCCCCAGAGCGCGCCGACCGGCAAGGCGCCGGAACGAACGGCCGTCTGCATATCCACGCCCGAGTCGCCGAGGAATATGCATTCCTTTGGCAGAACCTGCAGCTCCTGCATGGCAAGGCGGGTGAGCGACGGATCCGGTTTGGTGGCGTACCCCTTCCGCTGGCCGTAGATGTGCGAAAAAACGCCGGGATAGATCGCCTCCAAAATCGGGACGGCCATCTCCTCCACCTTGTTGGTGACGACCGCGATCCGGATTCCTTTTCGCAGGAGGGCTGCCAGCGTCTCCGGCATGCCGGGGTAGCAGACCGTGCGGTCGACAAAGTGGGCGTGATAGTGCCCCATGAATATCGGGAGGAGGCGGGCGATCACCTGCGCATCTCCCGTGTGGCCGGAGGCGCGGCCGAGCATGACCGGGATGCCGTCCCCGACAAAATAACGGTATTTTTCGACCGGCTGGGCGGGATAGCCGCACTGCTCCAGCGCGTAGTTGGTGGAAGCGGCGAGGTCGCCGATCGAGTTGACCAGTGTGCCGTCGAGATCGAACAGCACGGCTTTGCAGTTTGACATATGGATATGACTCTCTTTCAAAAAAGAATAAAACTCCCGCAAGCTGGCTTATAGCGCGGGAAAATTACAGCAGGGTGATTTTTAAGATATACTCCCGCTCCTCACCGGGGGAGAGGAGGGTCATGCCGCGCTTTTTGGCAAAATCGTCCCCCTCGCGGTCGGTGGTGGCAGTACCGGTCCACGGCTCCAGGCAGAGGAAGGGGGCATCCTTGGCCTGCCAGATTCCAAAATAATCGAAGCCGTCAAAATCCATCCGGATGCCGCGGCAGCTGACCGCCGATGAGAGGGTGACGCTCCTGGAACGCAGGCCCTCCAGCACCAGCGCGTCTTTATAAAACATCTCATGCGAGAGGGGGAGGGTGTCGCTTTCCTCCAGCACCGGGCGGCGATCTTCTTCCAGAATCAGGTCGGTTTCCGGGTCGATCCGGGGAGAGTCGCAGCTCTCCTTCTCCGCAAAACGGAGGGTGTAGTCGGAAAGCGCTTCCCCCTCCTCCAGCGGAATGTTGAAGCCGGGATGACAGCCGAGGCAGAAGGGCATCGGCCGGCTGTCCCGATTGACGACCATGAATCGCTCGGTCAGGGTGCGGTCACGCAGTGCGAAGCAAACCTCCAGCGAAAAATCGAAGGGGTAGGCCTTTCTGGTCTCTGCATTCGCGTCCAGCCGGAAGGTGAGGCTGTCGGCGCCGCTTTCGATTTTACGGAAGGAATTGATCCGGGCAAGGCCGTGGCGGGGCATGGCATACGCTTGCCCGTCGATGACCGCCTGCCCATTCCGCAGCGCGCCGACAATGGGGAAGAGAATGGGAGAACGCCCCTTCCAGTATTTGGGGTCGCCCTGCCAGAGATACTCGGTTCCGTGCAGATCACGCAGGGACATCAGCCCTGCACCGAGGCTGTCGACTTCAATATACAGTTGATTGTTGTTGCAGGTATAGAGCATGGCGCTGCAGCTCCTTTCTGTTTTCAAAAAGCGGAGCGGAAAGAGATCCCGCCGCCGTTGATTTATTATAAACTATACCGTTTTTCCGTATTCGATCATTTCCCGCGCCGTCTGTTCCAGGCTTTCGGTCAGCTGGCCGCCCGAGAGGATCCGGGCAATTTCGGTTACGCGGTCATTTTCCGACAGGCGTTCCACCGCCGTGAAGGTGCGGCCGCCTTCCACACGCTTTTCGATCAGCATGTGGTTGTCGGCCATGGCGGCAATCTGCGCCAGATGGGTGATGCAGATGACCTGACGCCCGCGAGAGACTTGCTTCAGCTTGACGCCGACCGCCCGGGCGGCCCGGCCGCTGATGCCGGTGTCAATCTCGTCAAAAATCAGGGTGGGTACGGCGTCCTTTTCCGCCAGCACGCATTTGATGGCCAGCATCACCCGGGAAAGTTCGCCGCCCGACGCGACTTTGGCGAGGGGGCGCGGCGCCTCCCCCGCGTTGGCCGAAATCAGGAACTCCACCCGGTCGGCGCCGGTCTTATTATAGCTGGACGGCTGGATCGAGACCGAGAACTCCACTCCCGGCATATTGAGGAAGGCCAGCTCCTCCCGCACGGCGGCAGAAAATCTTTCTCCGGCTTTTCTGCGGCTTTCGGTCAGGGCGGCGGCCGCGGCGATCAGCACCTCGCCGGCCGAGTCCTGCTCGGCCTCCAGCGCGGCGATCCGTTCGGCGGAGGAGGAGATGGCCTTCAGCTCGGCCTCCGCCTTGGCGAGATAATCGAGCATGGCGGCTTCATCCTCGCCGTATTTGCCCGACAGGTCATAAAGAAGATTGAGCCGCTCCTCCACCTGTGTCAGCTCCTCGGGGGAGAAATCGGTCGACTCCAGCACCTGCTGCCAGTCGGCGTAAAGCCCCTCCACCTCGGCGGCAAGGTCGGCGGTGCGCTCGGACAGCGCCGAAAGCTCCGGCAAAAGGGCGGCGGCGCGCTCTCCCTCCTCCGCCGCGGCGTTCAGCAGGTCGGCCGCGCCGCTTTGCTCCTCCGCCCCCCGAAGCAGGGCGGAGACGCCGGCCAGCGCGCGGAGAATTTCCGCACTGTTTTGCAGGGCGTGGCGGCGGCTGCGGAGCGCCTCCGTCTCGCCCTGCTGCAGGTCGGCGGCGCGCAGCTCGTCAATTTGATAACGCAGCAGATCGGCGCGCTTTTCCTGCGCGTCCTCATCCGTTTGCAGGGCGCGCAGTTCCCGGATGATCTTTTTATAAGCCTCCAGCGCGTCGAGGTATCGGGCGTGGATGGCGTCGTTTTCGGCCAGCGCGTCGAGGTATTGATAGTGGGTTTCCGGGTTCAGCAAGGCCTGGCTGTCGTGCTGGCCGTGTATGTTGATGAGGCGGCTCCCAATCTCCCGCAATATCGAGAGGGTAGCCGGGCGGCCGCCGACCTTGCAGAGGTTGCGGCCGTCGGTCGTCAGCGTGCGCGAGAGGATGAGGCTGCCGTCCTCCGCCGGGTAGCCGAGGTCGGCAATCTCCCCCGCAAGCTTTGGGGAGAGGGTGAAAACCGCGGTTACCTCCGCCCGGCTGCAGCCGGTGCGGATCAGATCGCGGGAGGTGCGCTCTCCCAGCACGGCGTTGATGGCGTCAATGACGATGGATTTTCCGGCGCCGGTCTCGCCGGTCAGCAGGTTGAAGCCGGCGGTCAGTTCGAGACTGGAACGCTCGATTACGGCGATATTTTCAATGTACAGCTGCTGCAGCATCCGGCAAAAACCTCCTTCCTTATCGGACAAAAAGTCAAAATAAAATCAGGGTTTACTGCTTGTTGATCAGCCGCTTCAGGGATTTTACCAGCGTTATGGCGTCGCTTTCACTTCGTGTGATGACGAGGATGGTGTCGTCGCCGGCCAGCGTGCCGACTACGGCGTCCCACTTCATGTTGTCCAGCGCGGCGCAGGCGCCCTGCGCCATACCGGTATGACATTTGATAACCACGTCGTTCATCGCGCTGTCGATGCTGATGACCGAGCTTTCAAAAATATCGTGGTAAGCCACCTTGCGGGGGGCGGCGGTGCGGTGCGCGGTGTAGCGGTAGCGTCCGGCGGCGTCGGTCGCCTTGACAATATGCAACTCCTTGACATCGCGGGAGATGGTGGCCTGCGTAACCTCATAGCCGCTTTGACGCAGGGCGGCCTGCAAATCCTCCTGCGTGTCGATCACCTGGCTTTCGATCAGCTCAAGAATCCGCTCCTGTCGATTTTTCTTCATATATTTTACAGATCCCTTCGGATGAAAATTTTTAAAGGAAAGGCGCGCGCCGCAGCTTCTACGGCAGCTTTTTGCTCAGCACGCCGAGGAAGGAGTCCTTCTTCACCCGGATCAGCCGCACCTCCCGATCGGAGGCGGCCGACACGGTCACGGTCTGCCCGGCGGCGGGGACCGCCTCCTCCCCGTCGGGGGTGAGGTAGACGTCGCCTCCCGCGGCCGTTACGGTGATCCGCCGGTCGGGGGAGAGGAACAGGCTGCGTGCGAAAAGAGAATGGGGGCAAATCGGGGTCAGCAGAATGCCGCCGACCTCCGGATCGACGACCGGCCCTCCGGCCGACAGGGAGTAAGCGGTCGACCCGGTCGGTGTGGCCAGAATCAAGCCGTCGGCGCGATAGTGCATCTCCTGCCCGTCGAGGGTAGCGGTAATGTCGATCAGGCGGGAGAGCGGACCGCAGGAAATCACCGCGTCGTTGAGGCAGTAAAACCGCCGGCCGTCGGGCTGCAGCTCGACCTCCAGCATCATGCGCCGCTCGGTCAGCAGGTCGCCGGAAATCAGCTTCTCAAGTCCGGCCAGCTCATCCTTTTCCAGCCCGGCCATAAAGCCGAGCCGGCCGGCGTTGATCCCAAGCACGGCCTTGCCATAGGCGGCGGCCGCTTTGGCGGTATGGAGTATGGTGCCGTCTCCGCCGACGGCGATGACCCGATCGGCGGCCGCATAGAGCTGATTTTCCGGCAGAGCGGCACAGCCGTCAAGTGCCCCGGCGGGGAGCAGCGGCTCGGCGCCAAGTGCCTTTAACCGGGACAAAATCTCCCGCGTGACGACGCCGTCCCGATCCTTTTGCAGATTGGGGATTACGGCAATTTTCATACGGCAAACCATCCTTTCGTTACAGAAGGTGCGGTGAGCGCCTTCTTCCTATACCTCGGCCGCGCGGTCGAGCGCCGCGTGGGAGGCGGCGGCAACCTCGGCCGCCGTGGGGGCGCGGTATTCTCCCGCGCCGTCGTTTTTGAGGTACATCAGGTATTCGATGTTCCCCTCCGGCCCCTTGATGGGGGAGAAATCCAGCCCCAGCACCGACAATCCGAGTTCGGTGGCGAAGCCGGTGGTGCGCTCAATAACCTCCCGATGGACCGAGATGTCCCGCACCACGCCCTTTTTTCCGACCTTCTCCCGGCCGGCTTCAAACTGCGGCTTGATGAGGCAGACGGCCTCCGCCTCCGGCTTCATCAGGGCTTTTAAGGGCGGGAGGATCAGCTTCAGCGAGATAAAGCTGACGTCGACCGAGGCAAAATCCAGTGGCTGCGGAATCTGCTCGGCAGTGACGTAGCGGAAATTTGTGCGTTCCAGATTGACGACCCGCGGGTCGCCCCGCAGCTTCCAGGCCAGCTGGCCGTAGCCGACATCCACGGCATAGACGGTCGTCGCGCCGTTTTGCAGCATACAGTCGGTGAATCCGCCGGTCGACGCGCCGATATCGGCGCAGACGCAGCCGTCCAGTGTCAGATGGAAGCTCTGCATCGCCTTTTCCAGCTTGAGGCCGCCGCGGCTGACATACTTCGGCGCGTCGGCTCGAACCTCCACCACATCCTCCGGCTTTATGGTCATGCCGGGTTTGTCGGCCTTCTGGTTGTTGACAAAGACGACGCCGGCCATGATGTATGCTTTGGCCTTTTCCCGGCTTTCGGCCAGGCCGGCCTCAAAAACCGCCGTGTCCAGACGACGTTTTTCAGCCATTGCCCTTCACCTCATTTTTCAGAAATTGTTCAGCCGCCGCGGCCAGAGAATCGGCATCCAGCCCGCAGCGTGCAATGCCGCCGGCCACCGTCCCTTCGGAAACGAAGGTGTCCGGCACGGCCATGTGCAGGAAACGCCCCTGCCACCCGGCCTCCAGCAGCCGGGCGGCAAGATGCTCTCCGATGCCGCCCGAGCGCTCACCCTCCTCCGCAAAGAGGATGGCTTTGTAAGGCTTACAGACCTCCAGAACCTCCGGCGGCAGCGGCGCAATCTTCAAAAGCTTCAGCAGTCCGGCGGTGCAGCCCTTCTGCCGCAGCTGCTCGGCCGCCCGCAGACATTCGGCGGTTTCGCGGCCGTAGGTGACGAACAGCAGGTCGCCCTTTTCCGCCCCGGAAAGGAGGAAATCCCTGCTTCCATCCGACAGGGCGGGAGGAAGGGCAGGCTCTCCCCCACGGGGATAGCGAACGGCGACGACGCCCGGCTCCTCCAGCGCGGCGCGGCGCAGGCAGGCGCGCTGCTCCTCAAAGCTGGCGGGGGAGTAGACGGTCACGCCGGGGATTGCACTTAAAAATCCGGCGTCAAAAAGACCCTGGTGGGTCTCTCCATCCTCGCCGACAATGCCGGCGCGGTCCACCGCCAGCACGATATGTACATGGCCGATGGCGGCGTCGTGAATAATCTGATCAAAGCCGCGCTGCAAAAAAGAGGAGTAGACGGCAAAAACGGGAATCAAACCGGCTTTTGCCAGCCCGGCGGCGAAGGTTACGGCATGCTGTTCGGCAATGCCTACGTCAAAAAAGCGGTTTTTATAATTCTCCTCAAAGGCGGAGAGGCCGGTGCCGCTGCACATGGCGGCGGTAATGGCGCAGATGCGCGCGTCCTCCTTCGCGAGGGCGCACATCTCCTCCCCAAACACGTCGGAAAAGCTGCGCCCGCCCTTTGCGGGACATCCGGCGGCCGGGTCAAAGGCCGACACGCCGTGAAAATCCTTCGGATTCTTCTCGGCGTAGGTGTAGCCCTTGCCCTTGGTGGTGATGACGTGAATCAGAACCGGGCGGCTCTCGTTTTTCGCCACCTCCATCGCGAAGAGGAGGCGTTCGAGGTCGTGGCCGTCGATCGGGCCGTAGTAGTGAATGCCCAGATCCTCAAACATATTGCTGTGATAGATGGCGTTCTTCAGCGCGGTTTTGGAGTTGACGATGGCGCCGCGCAGCGGCTTCCCGATTTTGGGAATGCGGGCGATTGTCCGGTCGACCAGCCGCTTGAAGCGGTAGTAGGAGGGCCTGGTCCGCATGACGGTCAGATGGCGGGGGAAGCCGCCGACGTTCCGTCCGATGGACATTTTGTTGTCGTTGAGAATGATGACCAGGTTATCCTTCGCGTGGCCGGCGTTGTTGAGCGCCTCAAACGCCATGCCGCCGGTCATCGCGCCGTCCCCGATGACGGCGATGGTCTTGGCGTTGATGCCGCGGATGGTGTTGCCCTTGGCAATGCCGAGCGCCGCCGAAATCGAGTTGCTGCTGTGTCCGGTGATGATGGGGTCATGGGGACTCTCGGACGGCTTCATAAAGCCGGACAGCCCCTCGGCCTGCCGCAGGGTGTCAAAAAGCGCCCCGCGCCCGGTCAGCAGCTTGTGGGTATAGCATTGGTGCCCCACGTCAAAGATGATGCTGTCCTTCGGCGAGTCAAAAACGCTGTGGATGGCCACCGTCAGCTCGACCACCCCGAGGTTGGAAGCCAGATGGCCGCCGTTGTTTGAAACGGTTGTAATAATTTTGTTGCGGATCTCCTCACAGAGGGTTTTCTTCTCCTCCAATGAAAGGCGCTTTAAATCCGCGGGAGAATGGATGGTTTCCAGCAATCCGGTCGACATGGGAACACCTCCTTTTTTTCTGAAAATAAAGTGCGTTTTAAAAGGGTGTATGAAGCGGGCGATCAGCCCATCGGCATCAGAAATCCGACCACGACGCCGAGTACGATTCCGGCCAGCACCTGCAGCGGCGTATGCCCCAGCACCTCTTTAAACGCGTGGAGACGCTGGTCGCTGTTCTGGTTTTCGTCCAGCATTTGCTGGATGATGATGTTGAGAGCCTTGGCATGCTCACCGGCCTGCCTCCGGACGCTCATGGCGTCGTACATGACGATCAGCGCCAGCGCAAACGCGATGGCGAACAGGGGAGAGGTCAGTCCCTCCTGCCGGCCGATCGTGACCATCAGGGCAACGACGGTGGCCGAGTGAGAGCTTGGCATGCCGCCCGGCCCGATCAGGCGCTCCAGATGAAATTCCTTTAAAAAAATCCGGGCGTGAAAGGCCTTTAAAATCTGTGCCAGCGCCCAGGCAATGACGGCGCTGATCAGCGGCTTGTTGAGCAGAAGGTCAAAAAGATGATTTTCCATTCCGCATCTCCGTTCTTTGAGTTTAGTGGGTCGGTTCAGTGATTCCGCGCGGAGAGATAATCGACCAGCGCGTATAGAAATTCGGTATCGCCCTCCAGATTTTCAAGGGCGGCCTTGGCCTCTGCCGCGAGGGTGTCGGCCGCCTGCCGCGCGCCGTCCAGCCCAAGCAGGGTGACAAAGGTGTTTTTGCTGTTTTCGGCGTCGCTTCCGATCGGCTTGCCGAGCGCCTCCGCCGTTCCGGTGACGTCGAGAATATCGTCGACGATCTGAAAGGCGAGGCCGAGGGCGTCGGCATATTTTTTAGCGGCGGCGGTCTGCACCTCATCCGCGCGGGCGGCGATGCAGCCAAGCTCGGCAGAGACGCGCAGCAGCGCCCCGGTTTTTAAGGCGCACATGTGTATCAGCTCGGCCCGGGTCGCCGCCTTCCCCTCCAGCGCGAGGTCGATCACCTGTCCGCCGATCATCCCGTCCGCACCGGCGGCCCTGGCCAAAGCGAGGAGGGCGGCGCAGTTCTGCTCGGGAGAGAGAGGGGCGGCTGCGGCCGTCTCAAACGCCAGGGTCAGGAGGCCGTCTCCGGCCAGCAGGGCGGTGCTTTCGCCGAACGCGATGTGGCAGGAGGGTTTACCCCGCCGCAGATCGTCGTTGTCCATGCAGGGCAGATCGTCGTGAATCAGGGAGTAGGTATGAATCATCTCCACCGCGGCGGCGTAGGAAAGTGCTGCCTTCTCCTCCCCGGAAAAGAGGCGGCAAAAGGCGAGCGCCAGGGCCGGACGGATGCGTTTTCCCCCCGCCTCCAGGCTGTAGGCCATGGCGTCGGCAACCGCTTTCTGCTCCTTGCCGCTGATTACGACCGCGGCGGTAAGCTTTTGTTCGGTCAGGGCGGCATATTCCTTCAGCCGTCCGGATACGAGGTCATGCATCTTCATCCCCACTTTCCTTGTCCGCAGAGTCGATCGCGGTCAGTTCGGCGATTTTCTGCCGTGCGGCGGTCAGCTTCTGCTCGCAGGCGGCGGTGAGGCTGACGCCTTCTTCAAAAAGCGCCATCGCGTGGTCGAGGCCGCACTCTCCCGCCTCCAGCTCGCTGACGATTTTCTCCAATCGGGCAAGCTTTTCCTCAAACGTTTCGGTTGCTTCGGTTTTCTTCATCGGTTTTCGTTCTCCTCTCCGTCACCTGGCATTCGAGGCTGCCGGCGGCCAGTCGGATCTCCACCCGATCCCCGGGGGAGACCTTTGCCGCATCGGTCAGAATGCGGTCGTCCTTATATGTGAGTGAGTAGCCCCGGCTGAGGACCGCCAGCGGACTCAGCGCGTGGAGGCGGCCGGCGGCCTTCTCCAGCCCGGAGGCCGCCTTTTCCAGCCCCTCCTTCCCGCAATAAAGCAGTCGGGAGGAGAGGGCGTCCAGCCGCAGCGCCTGCTGCTCGGTGTAAAACAGCGGACTTTTCAAAGCGGGGGCATGCCGCAGCGTTTTCAGCGCGGCCTCCTTTTCCTGCAGCAGGCGGGAAACAGCGCCGTACAGCGCCGCCCGGGCAGCGCAGAGGCCTTCGAGCACGGCGGCCTTGTCGGGTACGGCCAGCTCTGCCGCGGCCGACGGGGTCGGTGCGCGGAGATCGGCCGCCAGATCGCAGAGGGTATAGTCGGTCTCATGCCCGACGGCCGAGATGATCGGAATCGGGCAGGCGGCGACCGAACGAACCAGCACCTCCTGATTGAAGGCGTTCAGATCCTCGGCCGAGCCGCCGCCGCGTCCGAGGATAATCAGGTCGGCCTCCTCCGTTTCGGAGAGGCGGTCAAGCAGGGCGGAAATTTCGGCGGCGGCGCTCTCTCCCTGCACGGTGACCGGGCAGAGGAGAACCTCCGCCAGCGGCCAGCGGCGGCCGAGCACCGCGCGTATATCCCGCACAGCCGCGCCGTCGGCCGCGGTCAGCACAGCAATTCTGTCGGGAAATTTCGGCAGAGGCTGTTTGTTTTCTTCATCAAACAGACCCTCGGCCGCAAGCCGTTTGCGGAGCTGCTCGGCGGCCAGTGTCAAGGCGCCCAGCCCGTCAGGCTGCATGTCGTCAACATACAGCTGGTACTGCCCGTCCCGCTCGTATAGCGAAACTCTGCCCCGGCAGATGACCTTCATGCCGTTCTCCGGCATCCATTTGAGGCGGGCGGCAGCCGAGCGGAACATGACGCTCCGGATGACGCCGCCGTCGTCCTTGAGGGAAAAATAAAAATGTCCGCTGGCGTAGTGCGCCTTGAAATTGGAAATCTCCCCCGTCACGAAGATGAAGGTGAGTCCCGGATCCTCCTCCAGCAGGGAGCGAACGTAGCGATTCAGCTGTGTTACGGTGAGAATGAGGTTTTGAGCCATATCGGTATCCTTGATGCGGCTTTTGCGCGGCGGTATCAGAGCCGCCGGCTTTGCACGCGGGCGAACCCCGGCCGTTAAAGCCGGGGGAGGTGTTTTAAAAAACAAAGCGGAGAAGCGGGCGTGCGAGTAAAGGCAGTGCAAATCACCTTGCCGCGGCGCTGAGTAAAAAAGGCCGGACGGCTCTTTCTCACACAGCTATCCGAAAGGGGATTTGTCCTGCTGTGCGGGTTACCTGCGCGCGTGCGCCGCCTCTGCAAGAAGGGCGATGCCGGCCGCGTTGTCGGAGGAGAAGGCCGGCTCTGCAAAATGGCCGCCGTATTTTTCACTCAGCGCGGCCCGTATGGTCGAGTTGGACATCACGCCGCCCGCGAACAGCAGGGGCAGAGGGCCGTGCTCCTCCCGCAGAAGGCGGCAGGAGGCGTCCAGCGCGGCGAGGATAGAGTCGATGCAGTAGCGCGCAATATCCTCCGGCGGCCGGCCGGCGGCAAGGTAGGCGGCGCATTTATTCTCAATCCCCGAGAGGCAGCAGTTCGCACCCTTCATGGTGGGGCGGGGCCGCTCGGGAGAACGGCCGTTTGCCGCCAGCCGATCGAGCGCCGGCCCGGCGGGGAAGGGAAGACCGAGCAGCCGCCCGATCCGGTCGACGGCCTGCCCGGCCTTGAGATCGAGCGAGCCGGCAATCTTCCGGCAGGTGAGGACGCGCGCCGCGTCCGGGGTGACCAGCAGCGCCTCGGTCGTGCCGCCCGAAACGTGAAAGGCGATAAAGGGCGCGGCGGCAAGCTCCTGCACGCCGGCGGAATAGAGGGCGGCCATGATGTGCCCGGCCTGATGCGAGAAGGCGTAGACCGGCACACGCAGCGCAGCGGCCACCGAACGAGCCAGCGCCTGCCCGGCCAGGAAGCAGGGCATGTAGCTGCCCGTCTCCTCCCGCGGGGCGGTGGAAACGCCGATGGCCGAAATTCCGGACGCGGCGGCAAGCGCCTGCTCTAAAATGACGGGCAGGTTGCGAACATGATGAAAAACCGCGTCGCTCTGCCGCAGACCGAGCGCTCCATCCTCTACCGGGAGGAGCTGCTTCGCATTGACCAAAACCTCCCCATCCCGGCAAAGGGCGGCCGAGGAGGTATAGTTGCTCGAATCAATCCCGAGGTATTCAGGCATCCGCATCGCCCGATTCCTTCGCCACGTCCTCGCCGGGCGCCTTGGCCCGCACGATGGAGCCGAGCACCCCGTTGACATAGGCGGCGTCCTCCTCGGTGGCGAACTTCTTGGTCAGCTCGACCGCCTCGTTGATCGAGACGCTTTCCGGAATCTCGGGAATATATTCAATCTCATATACCGCGAGGCGGAGGACAGCCAGCGCCACCCGGGAGAGGCGGTCGATGGCCCAGCCCTTGAGGTTTGAGGAGATGGCGGCGTCAATCCGGTCAAGCTGTTCAAATACACCGGCGGCCGCGCCGTCGGCATACTCATCCGGTTCGATCAGGCGGCACTGCACCGCGTCGGCGATGATTTCCTCCATCGGCTCATCCCGGAAGCTTTTCTCGAAAATCAGGATAAAGGCCTGCTCCCGCGCTTCTTTTCTGGTCATATTTATGCTCCAATCCGGCCGGTGTGTCCCGGCACATGCATTTTCCGTCGACTTAAAGCGGACAGGCGTTCGACTCCCGTCAGCTTTAAGCGTACACCAGCTAAGCGTACACCATATATTGTATACGATTACAGGCCTTTTTTCAATCGCTTTTTTCCTTTTTAGGAAAAACACTTTCTTTAAAAAAGGCAAAACCATGGAAAGGGACGGCTGCTTCGGGTTTGTCGGAAAATTTGTCATGAAATTCTCCGGCTTCTTTTGATCCCGCTCTTCCGCGGCGCTTGCGTCTTTGTGTAAGATCGGGTATACTCATGTTAAAAAGGTGTCTTCCCTTCTTCTGCCAGGGGAGGGGGCTTCATAAAAGGATGGGATCAGGTATGAATGAAGCGCGTTTGTTTCATCTTGGCTTTGACCCCGGAAGGTACAGGGCGAAGTACGCCATCCTTCCGGGAGATCCGGCTCGGACGGCGGCAATCGCCGATGCTTTGGGAGAAAATGAGCTGATCAGCGTAAATCGGGAATACACCGTCCGGCTGGCGCGAACCCCTCAGAAAGAGGCGGTTTTCGTCTGTTCAACCGGGATCGGCGGCCCGTCGGCGGCAATCGCAGTGGAGGAGCTGTACATGGCCGGGGTGCGCGTCTTTATCCGGGTGGGTACCTGCGGGGCGATGCAGCTTCCCATTCGGGGAGGCGATTTGGTCGTTGCGACCGCCGCCGTCCGGCAGGAGGGAACCTCTCTGCATTACGCGCCGATCGAATATCCGGCGGCGGCCGACTTTGCCGTGACGCAGGCGCTTGGCGCAGCGGCGGCGGAGTCCGGCCGGCCGGTGCATATCGGGGTCGTGCAGAGCAAGGACTCCTTCTACGGGCAGCACGCGCCCGAGCGGATGCCGGTGGCCGCCGAGCTGACCTGTAAGTGGGAGGCTTTCAAGCGGCTTGGCGTGCTGGCGTCGGAGATGGAGTGCGCCGCCATTTTTACTGCGGCGGCGTCGCTTGGCGCGGCGGCCGGCTGTGTTTTGCATGTGATCTGGAACCAGGAGCGGGAGGCCGCCGGCCTCGACAATCCGCAGGTGCTGGATACTGGCGCGGCGGTGCAGACTGCGGCGCGGGCAATCTCCCTGCTGATTGAGGGGGAAAGACGGGCGTGAGGCAGCCGGGTGCGCGCCGCCTCCGGCACGGCGGGGGCAGTTGCGTTTTGGGCGTTCGAAACGACAAAGTTCGACAAAGGCTTGCAATTCGCCCACCCATGCCCTAAAATAAAGACGAACCGTATCGCAAAAGGGCTTTGCGCCGGCTGACGGCGCGCCGCCTCTTATTGCGAAAAAAGGAAAGGAGGAAAACAAAATGGCGAAGGAAAAAGGCAAAGGCATTCTGGGAGAGTTTAAGGCCTTCATCATGCGCGGCAACGTGATCGACATGGCTGTCGGTGTGATCATCGGCGGCGCGTTCCAGAAGATCATCACCTCTCTGGTGGATGACGTGATCATGCCGGTCATCACGCTGATCACCGGCGGCATTGACTTCAACAACTGGTTTGTTGCGCTGGACGGGGGAAAATATGCCTCCCTGACCGAGGCGAAGGCCGCCGGCGCCGCGACCCTGAATTACGGCACCTTTATCACGGTGGTCATCAACTTTCTGCTGATGGCGGCGGTGATCTTTCTACTGGTCAAGGGGATGAACGCGCTGGCCGAACGAACCATACATAAAAAGGAGGAAGTGCCGGCCCCGACTGTGAAAACATGTCCGTACTGCCTGTCGGAGATACCGATAAAGGCTACCCGCTGCGCGCACTGTACCTCCGAGCTGGAAGCGGAGGCGGAGGCAGAGGAAAAGTAAATTTCCCTTCCGTGACTGTAAACAGACTGGCGCTTTCGTGCGTTTAAACAAGGCTGCCGCTTTCGTGCGTTTAAACAAGGCTGCCGCTTGCCTGAAAAGCGGCGGGGAGGCGTCTGCCTTCTGCCTTTGTGCAAAGGCTGAAGGTTTGCACATGCATAAAAAGCAATTGGAAACGCTGCATGTTTTGCGTCCTTTCCGATTGCTTTTTTGCAAGGACGCTTTTGCCGGTGATTCGTTACAGACGGAAAAAACACAGTTGAAATGGAGGCTGCAGCATTGCATTTTCAAAAAGCCGGTGCAGAAGATTTTGCAGCGATTCAAAATTTTTATTGGAGCGTAATAGAGGATATTCACAAAAACAATATCCATAACGAAAATCTGGGGTGGGAAAAAGGCGTTTATCCATCGGATGATCTTGTCCGCACCAGCCTTGCAAAAGGGGAACTCTACACGCTTACAGAAGAGGGAGAATTCTATGCTTGCGTGATTCTCAACAGCAGCTGCAATGCGGGCTATCACGGCTGCGCATGGAGTTTGCAGTGTGCACCGGAGGAGGTTTTGATTCCGCACGCGCTTGCAGTTCGCCCGGCGATGCAGGGAAAGGGCATTGGAAAAATTGTGGTAGGAAATATACTGCATCTTGCGAGGTCGACACATAAAAGGGCTGTACGGCTGGACGTCCTTGCAGCATGCAAAACGGCTGAACGCCTCTACACAAATTGCGGATTTCGCTTTGTTGAGGCGAAGAATATGTATTATGCGGATACAGGGTGGACAGAATACAGGATGTTTGAGCGGAATCTGTAGCCTTTGCTGGATCGGGCTGCCGTGATCGGGCCGCTGTGCGGCGCTTAAAATCTTTTTAAAGCATGGGGTAGGCAGACTATCTCGATACGTCAATACAAAAGCAAAAAGCTCCGGACGTTTTTCGTCCGGAGCTTTTTTAACAATTGTGAGGTTTTGCAAGTTCGATAAGAAAACTTTTATTGATCCGCTTATTCGTAATCGACGACGTCAACCCACTTCAGCAGGAATTCGCGCTCTTCCGGCTTGCCCTTGACCGACTGCGAAGCGGCAACGATCGGCAGCCAGTGCTGCACATACTGCTTGGCGGTGTCACTCTTCTTGCAGAAGAGGTTCAAATACTTCTCCGCCAGCTCGGTATCGCCCGACAGGCAGAAGAGCAGGTAGGTACGCGCCACATCGGCCGATGCATTGCCCTGGGTCGCATGCGACCAGTCGAGGATATAGGCAGTGCCGTTATCGCTGATGATGATGTTGCTGGGATTGAAGTCGCCATGGCAAACCTTGTTGTGCTTGGGCATCGACTCCAGCCGGGTGTGGAGGTCATAGCGGGTGGTCGCGTCCAGATCGGTTTCGCTGATTTTGCGGGACATTTTGTCCTTCAGCTTGTTCAGCAGCGGTGCACGCTTGGACTGTACCTCCAGCTGGAGGTCGACAAACTTTTCAAGATACTCGTCGATTTTGTCCGGATTCTCCTCCATCAGGCGGGCAAGCGTCTTGCCCGGGACGTAGTCGATGATGATCGCCCACTTGCCGTCGATCTTGGTGACCTCTTCCAGCTTGGGGATGTTTAGGCCGGTTTCCTCAACACGGGCCTGGTTGAGCGCTTCGTTGAGAATATCCGCTTTGGAGTAGCCTTCGTTGAAAACCTTGATGACCTTATCGCCGTCGCGATAAATGGTTTTGTCGTTGCGGATCGCAATTACTTTATCGAGTTTCATGAAAATCCTCCTCCTTATTTGCCGTAGTAAGCTTTCAGGTACATCTCTTTGATTTCGCTCATCAGAGGATATCTCGGATTCGCACCCGTGCACTGATCGTCGAACGCCTGCTCTACCATGTTGTCCAGCGTGTCGAGGAAGTACTTCTCATCTACACCATAATCCTTGATGGTGTCCTTGATGCCGATCTTCTTCTTCAGCTCGTCGATCGCCTTGATGAGGTTCTCCAGCTTCTCCTCGTCGTTTTTGCCCTTGATGCCGAGAGAGTCGGCAACCTCTGCATAGCGGGCGAGGGTGTGCGGATGATCATACTGCGAGAAGGTACCCATCTTGGTCGGCGTCTCCGACGCGTTGAAGCGGAGGACATAATCGATCATCAGCGCGTTGGCGATACCGTGCGGCAGATGATGGAAAGCACCCAGCTTGTGCGCCATCGAGTGGCAGACACCGAGGAAGGCGTTTGCAAAAGCCATACCGGCCATAGTGGCGGCGTTGGCCATTTTCTCTCTTGCGACCGGGTCGTTCGGGCCGTTGTCGTAAGCGCGCGGCAGATACTCGAAGATCATCTTGAGGGAGCGCAGCGCCAGACCGTCGGTATAATCGGTGGCCATGACCGAAGCGTAAGCCTCCAGCGCGTGGGTCACTGCGTCGATACCCGAAGCAGAGGTCAGACCCTTCGGCGCGTTCATCATCATGTCGGCGTCAACAATGGCCATCTTGGGCAGCAGCTCATAGTCGGCCAGCGGATACTTCACGCCGCTCTTCTCATCGGTGATAACGGCGAAGGGGGTAACCTCCGAACCGGTACCGGCAGAGGTCGGGATCGCGATGAAGTAGGCTTTCTCGCCCATCTTGGGGAAGCCGTAGATACGCTTGCGGATATCGACAAACCGCATGGCCATATCCATGAAGTCGGCGTCGGGATGCTCATACAGAACCCACATGATCTTACCGGCATCCATGGCCGAGCCACCGCCGATGGCGATGATGCAGTCAGGCTCGAACGCACGCATCTGTGCAGCGCCGGCCATCGCGCAGGCGAGGGTCGGGTCGGGCGCAACGTCAAAGAAGGTGGTGTGCTGAATGCCCATTTCATCCAACTTGTCCGTAATCGGCTTGGTGTAGCCGTTGTTGTACAGGAAAGAGTCGGTTACGATGAAAGCTTTTTTCTTGTGCATAACCGTGCCCAGCTCACTGAGGGCGACGGGCAGGCAGCCTTTCTTGATATATACCTTTTCAGGCGCTCTGAACCACAGCATGTTCTCTCTCCTCTCGGCGACTGTTTTGATGTTGAGCAGATGCTTGACCCCAACGTTCTCGGAGACGCTGTTGCCGCCCCAGGAGCCGCAGCCGAGGGTCAGGGAAGGCGCCAGCTTGAAGTTGTAGAGGTCGCCGATACCGCCGTGAGAAGAAGGCGTGTTGACCAGAATACGGCAGGTCTTCATCCGCTCCTGGAACTCATCCAGCTTGGCCGTCTCGGTCACGGCGTTGAGATATACGCTCGAGGTGTGGCCGTAGCCGCCGTCGGCGATCAGATGCTCGGCCTTGTCCATGGCCTCCTCAAAGGTCTTGGCTTTATACATGGCCAGCACAGGGGAGAGCTTCTCATGTGCGAACTCCTCGCTCAGCTCGACGCTCTCAACCTCGCCGATCAGGATCTTGGTCGTTTCGGGAACCTTGACGTCAGCCAGCGCGGCGATCTTGAAGGCCGACTGTCCGACAATCTTGGAGTTCAGCGCGCCGTTGATGAGGATGGTTTTCCGCACCTTGTCCAGCTCGTCCTTTTTCAGGAAGTAGCAACCGCGGTCGGCAAACTCCTTCTTGACCTTGTTGTAAATTTTATCCAGCACGATGACCGACTGCTCGGAAGCGCAGATCATGCCGTTATCAAAAGTTTTGGAGTGAATGATCGAGTTGACAGCAAGAAGAATATCGGCGGTGTCGTCGATGATGGCCGGGGTGTTGCCCGCGCCGACGCCCAGTGCCGGCTTACCGGAGGAGTAGGCCGCCTTGACCATGCCGGGGCCGCCGGTTGCCAGGATGGTGTCGGCCTCCTTCATGATCAGGTTGGTCATGTCGAGGCTCGGAACGTCGATCCAGCCGATGATATCCTCGGGCGCACCGGCCTCCACAGCCGCTTCCAGCACAACCTTGGCTGCCGCAATGGTGGACAGCTTGGCGCGCGGGTGAGGGCTGATGATGATGCCGTTGCGGGTTTTCAGGGAAATCAGCGTCTTGAAAATGGCGGTCGAGGTCGGGTTGGTGGTCGGGATGACTGCCGCGATCAGACCGATCGGCTCGGCAACCTTCTTCATGCCGTAAGCCTTGTCCTCTTCCAGCACACCGCAGGTTTTGGTGTTCTTGTATGCGTTGTAAATATACTCGGCAGCATAGTGGTTCTTGATAACCTTATCCTCCACAACGCCCATGCCGGTCTCTTCAACCGCCATCTTGGCCAGCGGAATGCGCTGCTTATTAGCGGCGATTGCGGCCGCCTTGAAGATTTTGTCCACCTGCTCCTGGGTGTAGGTCGCGAACTTTTCCTGCGCCTTGCGGACGCGGGCGATTGCGGCCTCCAGTGTTTCCACACTGTCTACAATCGGGTAAGTTTTTTCTTTCATGTCAACTTCTCCTAACTGATAGATTTTCAGGGATTAGATTTCTTGCTTGTTAATAATTTAACACACCTTTCTCTGCATGTCAACAGTCAAAGTCGTCGTTTCGATAAAATTTTAACAAACAGACAAAACAAGCTGAAATCCAGGAGGTTTTTTATGCTATTTTTCATTATAAGTATCCGGCCGCGTCAAGTCAAGTCGGGAAACAGAAATTTCCGCAAATTGCAGCGACCGGACAAAGGGGTGAAAGAAGAGGGGGAGAGGCACTTGTCCCCCTTTGCCAAAGGCGTATTGGGAGAGGCGGGGCGGCCTCCGCTTCCTCCGGAGGGAGGAGGGGGGGAGTGGCCGACTCTGCCGGCGGGGCAAAGGAAAAAAGGCTATTTCTGCAAGGGCAGCAGGGCGGAGAATTCCACCTTTCCATCCCGGCAGGAGAGGCCGATCTTTCCCTTGTGGGCATCGACGATCGCCTTGGCAATGGCCAGTCCCAGCCCGAAATGCCCGTCGTCGCTTCTTGCGGAGTCCACCCGGTAAAAGCGCTCGAAAATATGCTTTTGCTGCTCCTTTGGAATTTCCTTCCCGTCGTTTGTCACCGAAAGCCTTGCAAAGCCGTGCTCGCTTTGCAAAAGAACCTCTACCGCCCGGCCGTTTTCGCTGTGGCGGATCGCATTGTCAATCAGGATGGAAACAAGCTGCTTTAAGCGGCCGGCGTCTCCGTCCACGGCAAGGCCGTCGGCAATGTCGGCGCGCAGCTCCAGCCCCTGCTCATAGGCGACGCTTTCAAAGGGGAGCAGTTCCCCTGAAACCAGGCGGCTGAAATCAAGCCGCTCGGTCTGCGGCGCGACGTTTTCGGTTCTGGCCAGTTCCAGCAGCTGCTTTACAAGGCTGCCCATGCGTTCGTTTTCATACTGAATATTGGCGAGCCACTGGTTACTTCCGATCTCCCGCGACAGAAGCTCCGCGTTGGCGCTGACGACCGAGACCGGCGTTTTCAGCTCGTGTCCCGCGTCGGAGATGAACTGCTTCTGCTTCTCCCAGCTCTCCTCCAAGGGGGAGATGATGCGTCTGGCGAGAAAAATAGAGGCGAAAAAGACCGCGATTACGGCGATGCCTCCAAACAGCAGCGTGTTGCGGAAGAGGGTCGCCATGCTGCCCTGCATAACGGCATTGTCGATAAAGGCAACGAGCGTGTAGCCGCTTTTTTCCGTTTTCAGATAATAGAGGCTGCCGATCCTGCCCCTTACCGCGTCGCCGTCCATGATTTCGGCGGCATACACCTCAAGCGTTTCGTCGGAGTAGAGGTTTCCCGATTCGTTATCCAGTTTCAGCACCGTTTTGTCCTCGGCCATCGCGACCGAGTAGAAGGTGGATACGTCGAATTTGTGCAGCGCCTCCGGGGGAGGGGTGTCGGGCCTCGGCGGGGCGTTCTCGGCCGAAGCGCCGTTCGGGTCGCTCGGCATATCTCCCATTTCTGCGTCGTTGATCCGATAATCCCGCGCGTATTGCTCGAGCATACGCTGGTTGTCGGTGGACATCTGCGCATAGCTTGTACCGAGGATGATGGCGAGCGTTCCGAATAAGAGGAGGGTGATGGCCGCCATGACCGAAAGGATGATTTTGACCCTCGATTTTTTAAACATGGTCGCACCTCAATTCATAGCCGACGCCCCGGACCGCCTTGATTTCGGTTTTTGCGCCGACAAAGGCGAGCTTTTTGCGTGTGAAGGACATATAAACCTCCACGTTGTTGTACTCTGCGTCGCTTTCGTAGCCCCAGATTTTGACGGCGAGCTGCTCTCTGGTGAGGATCTGGTTCTGGTTGGCGATGAGGTATTCGAGGATCCGCCACTCCTTCTCGCTCAATCGGACGCTCTGGCCGGTGGTGGTGCAGCACAGCTCATAAGCCTTTTTATCGAGGGAGATGTCCCCGAATCTCAGGCTGCCGTCGGGTGTGTCGATGTTGCGCCGCAGCAGCGCGCGCAGCCGGGCGAGAAGCTCCCGCGTCATGAACGGCTTGGTGAGATAGTCGTCGGCCCCGTTGTCGAGGCCGGTTACCTTGTCGTCCAGCTCGGCTTTGGCGGTGAGCATCAGTATCGGGGTGTGTATTCCGCTTTTTCGCAGCTTTTGCGCAATCTCAAAGCCGTTCATTTTTGGAAGCATTACATCCAGTATCAGAATATCATAGATTTTGCTTTCCGCCGCGTCCAATCCGGAGGCTCCGTCGTAGCAGCAATCGACGTCGTATTTTTCCTGACGCAGAATTTCGCACAGCGCCTGTGCCATTCGTTTTTCATCTTCAACCAGTAAAAGCTTCATTTAGGACCTCCGTTTTGTCACCGGGGCGTTTGGGCGATGTGCGCGCCTTCTCCCTTTGCGGAGGTCGCAGACTATTACAAAATGTCGTTATCAGAGGGGAGCGACTGTCCCTCTGCCGCCAATCGGCTTATACGCATTTTAAAATCCGCTTTATCTCTTCGAGGTTTTCGGCAAAATAGATTCCCTCTTGCCGCTTTTTGGAGGAGAGTCCTTTTTCGATCATGTGATTCAGAAGCGTTTTCAGCGCGTCATAGTAGCCGTTCAAATTGTAAAGAATGCACGGCGCGTTCAGGTGGTTCAGCGACACCTTTGACATGACCTCTGCGATTTCCTCCAGCGTGCCGGTCCCTCCGGGAAAGGCGATAAAGGCATCTCCCAATTCGATCATTTTGTTCTTGCGCTCGGACATGTCCGTGGTCACGATCAGCTCTGTCAGGCCGTCGTGCTGGAACTCACTTTCAATGAAAAACTGCGGCTCGACGCCGATCGCCTCGCCTCCGGCGTCCAAAACGCTGTCGGCGATTGTGCCCATCAATCCGGATTTGGATCCGCCGTAAATCAGCGTGTTTTTGCCGCTTCCAATCCATGTTCCCAATTCCTGAACCGCTTTTTGTAAGCACGGATCGTTCCCCTCTCCGGCGCCAAGATAGACGGTAATATTCATGCAAGACTTCCTCCAGATTTATTCGGCCGGTACAAAAAAGCAGTCAGGCTTTTTTAGCCTAACTGCCGGCAGGTACTCACCCATCGGTATTATACTCGGGCGGGAATCGTTTGTCAACGAGGCGGACAGCGGAGGGCGCACACATCAAGGGCACCGCCGGAAAGCATGTCCATTCCCGATGCCGAGGGTATCATACTCTGCCATTTGCTGTGAATTTGCGAAAGCGCCCCCCGGCGCTTTGTCCGCATTTTAAAATTTGCTGCACGGGTCGCACCAAAAAAAGAGACCCGGAGTTTTACCGGGCCTCTCTTCCATGTAGGGTTTTGCATTTTTCAAAGTGGAATGTGAATCAGAGGGCTGCGAAAGCCTCTTCTTAAAATTTACCGCCGCCGCCGCCGTGGGTCGTGCCGGAGGAGGAAGTGTGGGTAGAGCTGCCGCCGTCGGAGTCGTTGTTCTTCGGGATCTCAGTGCGGGTGACGGTGTGGTAGAGGAAGAGGTCGCTGCTGTTGGTGATGTTCAGGCTGCCCTGCTTTAAATAGCTGTTGGCCGCGGCCTGAGAGCGAACGGTTTTCAGCTTGGACTTCATGCAGCCGACAACGATCAGCGCCAGTATTATACCGAGGCCGATCGAGATCGGGATCCAGATCAGCGAAAGCGGCTGACGGGGCATGTTGTCCTGATCAAAAGGCTCGCCGGTGTAGGCCTGCGTGATAAATGTATCGCACAAATCGGCAAAGGTGTCGAACGCGCCGGCATAATCGCCGTCCGAAAGATAGGGCGTGATCTGCTCGCCGATGTATTTGATGCCGTCGTCGGTAAAGGCCGTGATCCCAAACCCGCAGGTGGAAATGTACCAGTCGCGCGTTTCCATACTGATCAGCAGAAGAAGGCCGTCCTTGCTCGAGCCGTAGCCGTAGCCGCGGTAGTCGTAGAGGTCGTCGGCATATTCGACAGGCGTATCATATCCGCCAAGGTCGGGCGTCGTCACCACGACAACGTCCACGCTCTGCCGGAGGCTGATCTCGTCAAGCTTTTCGAGGAGCGCCTGCGCTTCGATGTCGGACAAAAGGCCGGCCTCGTCATCCAGGCGGGGGTACGCGTCGGCCGCAAGTGCGGGAACCGCCGTGCAAAGGCAGAGGAGAAAAGCAAATAAAACTGCGGTAATTTTCTGTTTCATCGTTCTTCCCCCTCCTTACAGTATTCCCATGATGTGCAGCAGCCAGACTACGCCGTAGACGGCGACGCTCAGCGCCGCAGACAGCCCCAGCGTCCATTTGCGCGCCGCTGCCTTATCCACGGGAAGGTCGCCGACAAATTTTCCGGTTTGTCCGTTCATGGCGAAGGTATACTTGCCGCCGTTCCAGGTGGTGTTCAGAAGCCAGACGGGATAGAGCGCGTATTTTGCTTTACCGCCGTGCAGCTGGATGCTGCTGCTCTCCGTCTGGACGCTGGCGTAGCCCTGTACGGTGGAGGCAAAAATCTCCTCGGTGGATTTTTTGACCCGCTCGTTGGCGCGCGCCGTGCTCTGCTCGGCGTCCACGTCGTATTTGTCCGCGAGATATCCGGCGAGATAGGCCGTCTGAAAATCCACCGCGTCGGAGAAATCATACGGCTCAATCGACTCCATCAAATCGTCCGGCATTTTGGAGGAGCCGTCTACCGGCACAAGCTCGAAACCGACGGTGCCGTCCCGATGCACCTGGAAAAAGCTGGTCTCGGTATAATTGTAGTCGCTGTCGCTCCAGCTCCGTACCTTGGTCGCGCGGTAGCGCACCTGCGCGTCCGCGTCGGTATCGAACAGCCAGAACGGGACATAGACGCCCTTGATCTCATCAATATGATTCTGATCCTTGAAAATTTTCGGCAGTAGCCGCTTGCCGGTCAGATGCTTCTGAAGTCCCGCCTTGGCCGCGTTTTTATCCAGCTTGAACGGGATGACGAGGTCGGGCTTCAGCGCGCCGGAAAACTGCCCCATCATCACGACCGGATTGCCGCAAAAAGGACAGGAGGTTGCCGCTGTGTTCTCATCCCCGACGATCTCGCCGCCGCAGGACTTGCAGACATAGGAGCGCAGATGCTCGGTCTCGCCCGCCTGCCACTCGCTGCCGGCGGAGGCTTCCCACTCCATGCTGTCCGCTTCCTGCTGCAGCCCGGCGTCGTAGCTTGCCAGCGTTTCCATATCGAACTCGGTGTCACAGTAGGGACACTTCATCTTCTGCAGGGTGCTGTCAAAGGCGATCGCACCGCCGCAGCAGGGGCATTTGTATTCCTGCAAGGTTGGCATGTTTTGTTCCCCTTTCACTCGGTCGCCTTTTGAAGGAAGGCCGATTGTGTTTTTTTCAATTGGCGATCTGCCCGATGTATGTCATCAGAAAAGCGTGAAGCTCGTGGGCATATTCGCCGTTATAGCGATTTGTAAAGCGGCTGCCGTTTTCCGTCCAGCAGATCTCCACACAACTGTCGGCAGCGTCCAGAAGATTCGGGTCGGGCGGCGCGTAGGACGGCAGAGAAAGCGGCCGCAGTGCCGTTTCCAGCTCGTGCCAGCATTCTTCCGAAATCGGCAGATCTTTCTGCTCCACCGCTTCGCCGTCCGGCGTTTGAAAGGTGCAGTTCAGATAATGCCCATTCGCCGATCTATCCTCCTGTGCCGTGCCGAAGGAAAAGGTAAAGCAGGCGTCGGCATTTTCGCCCGATTGATTCCAGAAAAAGGAGTACAGCTCCGCCGTGTCCGGCACCGCCTGCAGCAGCGCCGCAGAGGGGGAGGGGCTTTCCGGCCATCCGGCAGTTTCCGCCTGTTTGCTCCGGGTGAAATGACGGTAGAGCAGCGCGGCGCAAAGCAGCAGCGCCGCACCGGCCGCTATCAGGATCACCGCTCGCTTCATCCGACGATGTCGCCGTCGTCAAACGGGTCGCCGCACTCCGGGCAGAATTTCGGCGGCGTTGTGCCTTTTTCCGGCTCCCAGCCGCACTTGTCGCAGCGGTATTGCGGTACGCCGGCCGGCTTCTTTGCGCCGCAGTTGGGGCAGAATTTGCCCTTGTTCACCGCGCCGCAGGAGCAGGTCCAGCCCTCCTCGTCCGCCGGCTTCGGCGAACCGCACTCGGGGCAGAATTTTCCGGTGGCCGTCGCGCCGCACTTGCACTTCCAGGCGCCGGCCTGCACCGGCTCCGGCTTTTTCGCGCCGCATTCGGGGCAGAATTTTCCGGTAGCCGTCGCGCCGCAGGCGCATTTCCACCCTTCGGTAGCGGGCGCCGCGGGGGCCGCCGCAGGCGCGTTCTGTTGCTGCTGCTGTCCCATGGCGAACAGATTCTGCGCGTTCATGCCGCCGCCTGCGTTCATCGCCATGCCCATGCCCATAAAGCCGGTCATCGCGCCCGCCTCGTTGGAGGCGGCTGCCTTCATGGCGTCCGCCTGCGCGCCGACGAGGGTGGCCGCCGCCATGGTCGGATCGCGCATGATGGCCGTGCGCTGCGCCTGCTTGATCATCTCAGCGTCCTCGTCCGGCAGCGTGACCGAGCCGAGCGCGATGCTGACCACCGTAAGGCCGCGCAGCTCTCCCCATTTGGCCGAGAGGGCGGTGTTCATGGCCTCCTCCAGCTCGGTGTTGTGGCTGACAATCTGATTCGGCCGCATCTCCATGTCGGAGAGTCTGCCGAAGGCCGGTTGCAGCGCACTGATGAACTCGGTTTTCAGCTGGCCGTCCAGCTCGTCACGGGTATACTCCTGCTCGACATTGCCGCAAACGTTGGTGTAGAACAGCAGCGGATCTGCAATTTTATAGGAATACACGCCCGAGCAGCGCACCGAAACATCTACATCCAGGCCGATTTTGCTGTCCACCACGCGGAACGGAATGGGGTTCGGCGTGCCGAACTTATTGTCGATCAGCTCCTTGGTGTTGAAGTAGTAGACGCGCTGATCCTTTCCGGTGTCGCCGCCGTAGGTAAAGCGCTTTCCGATGGTTTTGAATGTCTGCTTGATGCCTTCACCCAGGCTGCCGGAGAAGATCGACGGCTCGGTAGAGCTGTCGTATGTAAACTCGCCCGGCTCGGCGCAGACCTCCACGACCTTGCCCTGCTCCACGATGATCATGCACTGACCGTCCGCGACGGCAATGCCCGACCCGTTTGAAATGATGTTGTCGCTGCCCTTGGTGTTGGAGGATCGGCCGCTGACCCGCTTTTGTCCCTTGGTCACCAGCACCTCCTTCGGCATCGCTTCACAGTAGAAGAACTCCTTCCACTGATCGGCCAGTGTGCCTCCCAACGCACCTACTCCCGCTTTGATGAGTCCCATTGTTCTTGATCTCCCTTCCTTATATCCTTTTTTGCTGTCGGCTCGAGGCCGAAATGTTTACTTACGATTTGCCTGTTTTCCCGCTGAATAGGGGTTTTTGTTCTCGGTCGGTCGGTCCGGCGTGTTTCCGCAGCGGTTTGCCCAGCTCAGGACCAGTGTGCGGAGGGTTATCCAAAGGATCCAGAGCCCCAGCGCAAGCACCGCCCACCAGAAAGACCAGCCGAGCCAGAAATGCAGAACCAGCAGAATCGCGGCGGGAATCATCCCCTCCGGATTCAGGAAAAGATTCAGCAGCAGGCAGAGAAAAAAGCCGCCGCTTCGCCTTGCCCTGCGCATGAGACCGACCTCCTTTCCCGCTTTACCCGCCAAAAGCCTGCCGCGCGTCGTGCCCCGCAGATGCAAAAATGCACAGGCGAAAATGCATCCGGCAAAAGCCGCTCCCCTCGGTCGGAAAAGTGGGGGAGAGGCCGCCGGCCGCGTGCCTCCCTTTGCCATTTCGTAAGGCGGCACAGCCCGCCTTTTTCAAGGATTGTTCGCGGCTTGCGGCCGGGTAAAAACTTACAGGTTACAGTATAACATAAAAACCATTTTTTTCAACCGAATTTGACGAGATAGAGGCGGCGTACACATAAATATAAGCCGTGGCGGAATCTAAAATTCCGTCACGGCTCAATATCCGGTGATTATCTGCGGCCTTTGCACGGGGGAGGCGAGGGGCAATATAACCGGAGCAGCCGGAACGCCGCCTTCGCGCCGCAGCCGAAAAGGGCCTGCCGCGGTACGGTTATCCCACTGCTGTGATCATCCCATCCGTCACCGTCACAGCCCAGTTGTCCTCCGCCGCTGAGGCGGGCGCTGCCTGAATCGCTTCGGCAGATACTTCCACAACCTGATACACGGTATACACGTCCTCTCCGTTCCGGGTGCTTTTTTCCGAAAGCGTAAAAGGCTCGCACAATACGGGGGGTGAGGCCGTTCGGCTCAACCGGCTTTGTGTAATAGTATGTGTGATTTTCTCCCGCGAGCCATCCGCTGTTCAGCGTAATCTCCGGATAAACGGAGGGTTCAGCTCCCGAGATGCTGCCCTCGGCGTCGACAAAGTAGGAAACCAGCCGCACGCGCAGATATGCCGGAACATTTCCGGTGTTCTGAACCTGGATATCCGACTTTTTATTGCCCGAGGCGTACGAGTCGGTAACCTCCGCATCGTCCAGCATTTCGTGCACGGTGCAGGAAACCTGCGCGGGAATAAAGGTGTTGACAGCGTTTGTTTTTTTTGAACATAAAGCCGAGGGTAACGCCTATCGCGGAAAGCGCGGCCAGCACCGCAAGCACAATGATCCATTTCCTCCGTTTTTTCGGCATACAGGCGTCACCCCCTCTGGTTTGTGATCTTTTGGTTTGTTATCCGTTTGCTGTTCCCGCTAAGCCAGTGGTTCCGGGAGGCGTCGGTGTCAAAGAATACATCCGTCCCGCCCGTTTTTTTCGGAAACATCCTGCACCTTATCCTCGTAACGCCACGACCAGTCGTTTTGCTGCTCAACGGTATATTCCCGGCACGGCAGATCCTTGACGGTTGCACTTCCGTTGCCCGCTGTCGTAACATAGATTACATAGCTCGGATCGTTCTTCGATTGAATCTTATAAACGAACACCTGCGTGCCGCTGCTTTCATCCGCTTCTCCGTTTTGGCGGGTGATCGTCAGCGATCCGCTGATCGGGATGAACTTGACGTAAAACACATTTACCTCCGGCATCACGGTAAGCTGTTCGCTGTACGGATCCAGATGGTTTGTGGCTTCGTCAATTTTGCCCCGGCCGTCCGCCGGCACCGTGCAGTCCGCGTCCAGATACCAGCCGCCGAACGCATAGCCGTTCAGCGCCGTCGGCGTAGAGCCTTTTATCGCGGCCGTCTCTCCGTTAAAGACCTCGATCGTGATGTCCAGCGTTCCTCCGCCATATGCCCAGACCCTGTATTCGATCGTCCTCTGAACGGGCGCGTAGTAGAAGATGATATAGTTTTGATCGTCATTCGACCGGATCAGTATGGATTGCGTCAGGGCGGAAACGCAGGTCATTCCGGAATATGCCTTCTCCGCCGTTACCGTTACCGTAGTGCCGAATTTTGCGGTTCTTGGCCCGCTGATGTCCAGCGCCCCTTTTGAGGAGATGGTCAGCGATTTAAGGTCGCTGATGTCCGTGCCGTATTCCAGGTAATAAATCTTGTACTCCTGCGTTTTTCGGGTATAAAAGATATACAGTTCTGTGCCGTCCTTCGATACCGTTATGCTGAAATACAGGCTGTTCGTACCCGTCTTGACAAGATCGGTGTCGCTTTCAGCTCCGTCTCCGCTGCGCACCATGGCTGTTTCCCTTACTGTGAACCCGCTGAAGGTCTGCGGCGGGATTTCGCAGGCCTGCCCCACATTGCCGATGCCCTCCGTGTGCGCGGAGGATTCGGTGTAGTTGACGAACCTGCCGTCCTCCCGGCTTGTATCGTCCGATTCCGCGTCCA
Organism: uncultured Oscillospiraceae bacterium; assembly: GCA_900543525.1. GTDB lineage: Bacteria > Bacillota > Clostridia > Oscillospirales > Acutalibacteraceae > UQRS01. The sequence goes on along the minus strand of UQRS01000002.1, from coordinate 15,044 downwards.
GGTTTTGCAGCATATGCTCGACATATCTCCGGAGATATGCTTTTAAATACCAATCCGCTTCTGCCTCGCTTGTGATTCGTGCCGCCGCTGATCATGCCGTCATGGCACTATTTGTCTCGCTGCGGCACTATTTGTCACACAAATGCATGACGATACTGCCTCTCCATCGCTTTTGCACCGGCAGTATTTTCGGGTGTGCACCCGTTTTTCGCAGAGGGGCAAACTCCGCGAAAGCTATAAATAACCTATTTTAAATTCTGGCCTTATCTTATCATATTGTCACGGATAAAGGGAGATACTGTGCGAAATGTCGTTTTTTGGGTGTGAAATGCAATTATCAGTGACCTATAGGCATAAACAGTTAAAGACTGCGCGATGACTGCTGTCCGGGGGGAGGGGGGCAGCACAATGAAAATGCATGAAAAATGGGAGAAGATACGCCGTCAGAAACGGGAGGAGAAACGCCGCCCGGATCGGGAGAAGATAGACTGCCGGGCACGTGACGTCTGCCTGACACCCGGGATGGTTGAGCAAAAGCGCCATCGCAAACCGCCCTCCCCGCGCCGACGGCGGCATAATAAAAAGGAGCAGGCCGCTGCCCGCTCCCTTCTAAAAAACCGTATCAGAACAGAAAAAATCGAGCGTCCTCATCCAACCTTCAGGTTGGTTAAGGACGCTCGATATGGTGCCGCTGACCGGACTTGAACCGGTATGCTGTTTCCAGCGAGGGATTTTAAGTCCCTTGTGTCTGCCGATTTCACCACAGCGGCATAAAAATATCCTGCCCGAAGGAGGCACTGTCCGCAGATGAATTGAGGGAGAAAGGGAGGCGGGATAAGCGCTGATTTCCCCGCGCGGAGGGCCGTCCTTCATAACATGTCCGCCGCCCGGAGAGAGCCGTCACCCCGCCCCGAATTCTGCGGCAAAGACATGCCAAAATCTACAGGCTATTATACCCCGCCTTACGTTGGATGTCAATAAAAACCTCGTGCCGCAAAGGAAGGGGGCATCTGCCTCCATTCACCGAGAGGCGGCTTCGCACGCGGCGGGAGGCCTTCGCTCGGCCAGCCATCCCGCGATCGTGCGGCGAGGCCTTCAATTGGTCGTCCGTCCTGCGACCGGGCAGCGCGAGACCTTCATCCATCCGGCTGTCCGTTTGTTCGGTCGCTTATCCGGCCGTTTAGTCATCCGGTCGTCCAGTTGTCCAGTTGTCCGGTTGCCCGTTCGTCCGCCCGCCCGCACACCTGAGTTTTCATCGTCGGTCAGATCAGAGCAAAAAAAGGGGAGGCCTCCGGCTGCATATGCCCTGCCTTGCCGCTCTCTCTTACATTATGGTATATAGGCTTCGGAGAAAAGAGCGGCTGCCCCGCCGCAGATAAGAGGCTGCCCGACCGCTCACTTTTTCATGCACATCCGTGCATTCTGCACAAAAAAATCTCTCACGTCCCTTTTACAACGGTGCAATTATGTGCTATCCTTATTCCATGATCGAACATTAACGTTAATGTGGGAGGGGGATGTTATGCGGAAATTTGTGAGTCTTTTATTGTCTGCGGCATTGCTGCCCGGCACGGTCGGCGGCATTGTCCCGGCCGCCGGAAGCGATGCGGACGCCTTTTCGCCCGAGAAGATGGAGGGCCTGCTCGGCTGGTATGACGCGGCCGACCTTGATCTGGCCGACGGCGCGGCGGTCAGCCTCTGGCCCAACCGGGCGAAGGAGGGAACGCTCGACGCAAGGCAGAGCGATGCCTCCCGCCGGCCGACCTGTGTTTCCGCCGGGAAGGTGAACCAAAAGCCGGCGGTTCGGTTGGGGAAATAGGCCTATCTGCAATTGCAGTGTGCGGTGAATCTTTCCGACTACTCCATTTTTGCCGTCACCAACCTGAACGGGATGGAGGGAACGGCCGACAGCAATCAGATTTTTTCAAAATTGCAGCTGAGCGCGCCTTACCACCACAGCTGGTATTTTAATCTGAGCGGCGGCGGGTTGAACTTCGGCTGGCACGACGCGGCGGGGTATCACGACTATGTCGGCGGCGACCATGCGATGGATGTCGACGTCAGCTATATTCTGGGCGGAACAAAGGCGGGCGGAAACGGCCAGCTGTATATCAACGGAAAGGCGCTCGGCGGCCTGACCAGCACCGCCTCCGCCCCTGCGGCGAGCGCCTGCGACGACCCGGTTTTCATCGGCGGACGCGGCGCGAACGGGGAGGCGTGGAGCATCGACGGCGACATTTGCGAAATTCTCCTTTTTGACCGCGGCCTGTCCGAAGAGGAGACCGCGGCGGTAAACGCCTATCTTTCCGAAAAGTGGGGGATCGCCATTGCCTCCAGCCTGAATCTGGAGGGGGAGATTCTCGTCGATGGCGAGCCGCTTCGTCCCTTCAGTGAGGAGATCACGACCTATCGCTGGACGGTGGACAAGGGAACGACTGAGATCCCGCAGGTCACCGCGAACTTCAATCTCCAAAGCGAGGTAAGGCAGGCGACCTCCATCCCCGGGACGGCGACGGTCACGGCGGGGGAGGCCGGCCGGCAGAAAACCTTTACAATTGAAATTGCAGAATTGGATGTGGATGTAATGGATTTGAAACAGCCCCAAGTTGAACAGGTGGAGGTAACCGGCGGCTTCTGGAAGGAGAAGCTCGACCTCTTCCGCACGACCACCGTCAAGCATGTGCTTGACAATCTGGAGAAAAGCGGGACGCTGCAGAACTTCGACAATGTGGCGAACGGTACCAGCGTTTCGACAAGAACCTGTCCCTGGAACGACGGCCTGCTGTTTGAGACGATCCGCGGTGCCTCCGACTTTCTGCGGGTGCAGCGCGACCCGGCGATCGAGGCGCAGATTGACGGCTATATCGACCGGATCTACGCCGCTTCGCTGAAAAGCGACACCGGCTATCTCAGCACGGCCGCCATGCGGGACAAACCGGGCTTATATTTTGACGAGACCGGCAACGCGCGGGAGTATCACGACGCCTACAACTTCGGCTGCATGAGCGAGGCGGCCGTCCATTACTACAAGGCGACAAAGGGGAGTGAGGCCAGCCTCCGCCTGCTGTTTGTGACCACCCGCTTTGCCGAGTTTATCGTGGACAACTACGGCTACGGTGAAAAGGCGGACGGCAGCCCCAAGATCAACATGGTTCCCTCCCACGAGGGGCCGGAGGAGATGCTCTTAAAGCTTTACATGCTGTACCGCGACGAGCCGGCGCTCAAGGCGAAGATCGAGGGCTATCACCCCGACTATCCGCTGGATATTGATGAAAACGAGTATGCCGATCTGGTGAAATTCTGGATCGAGAACCGCGGCGTTTACGAGGGACGGGTGAACGGCACCAGCTACGGCACCTATGCACAGGATCACGCCGTGTATTATGAGCAGACCGAGGGCACCGGCCACGCCGTGCGCGCCAACCTGTTCTACACCGGCATGACCGCCGCGGGCAGAGAGTTTGGCAACCTGAACTACATTTCCGCGGCCAAAACCCTCTACGACCACATTTCCGAAAGGCAGATGTATGTGACCGGCGGCGTCGGCGTCAGCGGGGCGGAGGAGGCTTACGGCCCCGACTATGATCTGCCCAACACCGGCTACTGTGAGACCTGCGCCCAGGTGGCCATGGGCTTTTTCAGCGGGTATCTGGGTCTGACCTTCGGTGAGTCGAAGTACGCCGACACGGTGGAAAAATATATGTACAACGGCGTCCTCGGCTGCGCGGGAGAGGATGGCAAAAGCTTCTACTATGTCCAGCCGCTGACCGCCATCAACCCCTCCCGGTGGGAGTGGATTGATTATACCCCCTGCTGCCCGCCGATGTTTCTCAAGTTCTACTCCGAAATGCCGACCTATTTCTACTCCTATACCGATACAGAAATTTATGTAAACCAGTTTGCCTCAAGCCGGCTGAAGCTTGACGGGCTGACCCTCGTGCAGGAGAGCGAGATGCCCTGGGGCGGCAGCTCCACCCTTCGGGTCGAGGGGGGAGATACCACCCTGCATATCCGCATTCCCGACTGGGTTGATGCGGGGCGGGTTACCCTGCTTCTCGAGGGCAAGGCGGCCGACTTTGCGATGGAGAAGGGGTACGCCGTCCTCTCTGTAAAATCCGGAGAAACGGTGACCGTTACCTTCCCGATGGAGGCACGGCGGGTTTATAACGATCCGCAGGTGAAGGATACCGAAGGTATGGTTTCCTTTGCTTACGGTCCGCTGAATTACTGCTTTGAAAAGGCGGATAACCCTTACATCGCCAACTGGAACACCGGCGAGTTCTGCTTCGGCGTAAAGCCGGAGGCAGCGGTTACCGCTGCCTATGACGCCGATCTGCTCGGCGGCGTAGTCGCCCTCACCACGACCGGAGATTATTACAACACGGCGGGCGAGCTGACCTCGGCCACGGTAAAGGCCATCCCCTTCTACGCCCGCTCCAACCGGGGCACCATGAGCTCCTACGTCTTCGTGGGGGAGAAGCCGGACAACAACACCGGGAATTTCAAGCGCTGGCTGGCCGGCGCAACCAGCACCCGCTCGGTCGGAGAGAGTGCGGCGGCCGCCTTCGACGACGATGCGGAGACCGCCTGGGTCGCCCGGTCGGCGGATTTCCCGCAGGCGCTCGCCGTCGATTTGGGAGAATTGCAGACGGTAAACAGCGTGAAAATTCTTTTCCCCAGCCAGCAGCCCTGGAAATACCGGATTCTCGGCTCGGCCGACGGGAAAGACTGGACACTTCTTTCCGATAAAAGCGCGAACACCGAAAGCGCAGAGGCCTTTACCGATCACTGCGAACAGAAGGCGCGGTATATCGCCCTGCTGCTGACCGACTCGGCCGGGGTGGGCTACGCCTCGGTGAAGGAGCTGAAGGTCTATGGCCCGGACGGCGCTGTCAATCTGGCCAAGGGCAAGCTCTGCGCCGCCTCGTCGGTGGGGGAGGTCGGAGAGTCGGCCTTCGCCATGATCGACGGCAACCGGAACACCCGCTACTGCCCGCCCGGAGAGGCAAAGCCGCAGGCGGTCACCTTCGACCTTGGGGCGAAGGCCGGCTTTGAGGGGATAAAAATCCTGTTTGAAAAACCGAGCGACTGGACCTATACGGTTGAGATTTCGGACGACGGAAAGAACTGGAGCGGCTATGTTTCCGAGACCTTCCGGATGACCGCCGACGGGCAGGAGCATATCGTGAGCAAGGCAGCCGCGGCCCGCTACCTCCGCTTTACGGTTACGGCGACCACCGGCGGCGTCTGGGCCAGCACGTGGGAGTTTGATCTGATCTCGGCCGCCGGGACGGAGGATATTTTCACCTCGATCTTTGCGACGCTGCCTGCGCCCGAACCCGAGCCGGTTCTGCCGGGAGATGTGAACGGCGACGGGAGCGTGACCGTCTCCGACGTGGTGGCGCTGCGGCAGGCCATCGTCTCCGGCCAGCACACCGAGCGGGAGATGGAGGCCGGCGACCTGGATGAAGACGGAAAGCTGACCGTTTCTGACGTGGTGGCGCTGCGCGCACGGATTGTGCAGGGCTGAAAGCTTTGGGCAAAACCGGAGGCTTTCTGCATCGGCCGGGCGAAACAGGGTTTTCAGGCCTGCCGGATTTATATAGCTGAATAAACCGAGTTATAAAACCCCGCAAGGTGCGTCTGCTTTTTAAAGCAGATCTGCCCTGCGGGGTTTTGCATTGCTTTTATTCAGTTTCGTCTCTGCCTTGCGCGGGGGAGGTGTCCGGCGTTCCATCCTCCTCCGGGTGAAAGTGGCGATAGACCGCCTCGGCCGCCGGGCGGTTCAGCCCTTTTACCTTCAGCAGGTCGGGCAGGGCGGCCTCCCGGATACGCTTGACCGACTTGAAATGCCGAAGGAGGGCCGCTGCCCGCGTCCTGCCGACGCCGTCAATCTCCTCCAGTGCGAGGGTGAGGGTGTTCTTGCCAGTGACCTTGCGGTGGTAGCCGATGGCGAAACGGTGCACCTCCTCCTGTATGGTGGAAATCAGGGTGTAGGCGCTGCGGTTGGACTTGATAACAATGTCGCCGCCCTGCGCCGCGATGGCGCGGGTTTTGTGCTTGCCGTCCTTGACCATGCCGAAGAGGGGAAGAGCCGCCAGTCCGTGCGCCTCCAGCACCGGGCGTACGGCGTTCATCTGGCCGAGGCCGCCATCCAGCAAAATCAGATCGGGCAGCCGGCCGAAGCCGCCCCCCTCCTCCTTGTGCGCCTCGTATTCCGAGAGGCGGCGGTCGAGCACCTCGGCCATCGAGCGGTAGTCGTCCTGCCCGATAAAGCTCTTGATCTTGAACTTACGATAGGCCGATTTGAGCGGCCGGCCGTTTTCGAACACCACCATGCCGGCCACGTTGCCGCTCCCCGCCGTGTTGGAGATATCGTATGCCTCGATATACTCCGGCGGCTTCGGCAGGCCGAGCAGCCGCGTCAGCTCGTCGAGGGCGGCCGTCTCCCGCCCTTTGCGGCCGGATTTTTCGGCCAGGTATTCGGCCGCGTTGGCGCGGCACATCTCAACCAGGCGGAGCTGGTCGCCGGCCTTCGGCACGACGATGTGCACCGCGCGGCCGGATTTTTCTCCCAGCCAGCGGGAGATCAGGTCGGCGTCGTCGCAGGGGGCGTCCAGCTCGATCCGGGGCGGAATGTCGTCACGCATGGAGTAGTATCGTTTGAGGAACTCCGCCCGCGCCGCGCCTTCTTCGGTGAAGCTGTCGACCAAAAACCGTTCGCAGTCGCGCAGCCGCCCGTTCTCGAACACGAAAACGGCAAAGCAAGCCTGGGTCGGGTTCTGGGTGACGGCGATCACGTCCTGCCGTTTATAGGTGGAGGTGATGACCTTCTGCTTCTGGCTGATCCGTTCCATGGCGCGCAGCCGGTCGCGCAGCTTGGCCGCCCGCTCGAACTCCAGCGCCTCGGCCGCCGCTTCCATCTCCTTCCGGATTTCGGCCGCTGAGGAGGAGGCGCCTCCCTTGATGAAATCGACGGCGGCACGCACCGACTCCCGATACTCCGTGACCGGAACCTTTCCCGAGCAGGGCGCCTGACACAGCCCGATAAAATGATTGAGGCAGGGGCGCCCTTTTCCGATGTCGCGCGGAAACACCTTGCCGCAGGTCGGCAGGCGGAAGATTTTGCAGGCTTCCTCCACCGTTTTGTTGACCGTCCAGCCGGAGTTGTATGGCCCGATGTATTCCGCGCCGTCCTTTTCGGTATGGAATACGGTGGTGATCCGCGGCCATTCCTCGCGCGAGATGCGGATGTAGTTATAGCCCTTGTCGTCCTTGAGCAGGATGTTGTATTTCGGCATGTGCTGCTTGATCTGCGAGCATTCGAGGATGAGCGCCTCAAACTCGCTGTCGCAGAGGATGTATTCAAAATCCTCGACGTTTTCGACCATGCGGCGTACCTTCGGGGCGTGGTTGTTCTGACTTCCGAAATACTGGCTGACCCGGTTTTTGAGCGCCTTGGCCTTGCCTACATATATAATATTGCCGCCCTTGTCCCGCATGATGTATACGCCGGGCGTCAGCGGCAGGCGCATGGCCTTTTGCCGCAGTCGGCGCAGCCGCTCCTCGGCGGTTTCGGGCTGCTTGTGCTCGGACATGGGATAGCTCCTTTCTCCGGTAGAATAAAATGCGTCCATAAAATCAGTATACTACACTTCCTCCGGTTTCTCAATCCCTCTCCGCCTTGCCTTTTTTTACCCGGCGTGATACAATACGCTTGTGTTTTGCCTTTGCGGCAGAAGAGGGAGAGACTTTGTTTATGAAAAAAATTGCGGCGCCCCGGGAGAAATATCCCCCGGCAAAGGCGGTTTCTGCTTTAAAATCTTTTTTGTATGAAAATCGCTGGGGCTTGATTTTGTCCTTTTGCTTTACGCTGATTTGCTACGGCTTCATGCTGACCCACTATACCCTAACGATTGATGAGGAGACCTGGATCTGCAACAGCGATCCTGCCCTGATTCAGAAAATCTGGATGCTGCAGGGGAGGTTCGGCCTCTATCTTTTTGACGCGGTCTTTACGCCGCTGGGACGGTATGTTCCCTTTGCGTGGGATTTTTTCGGCATCCTCTTCTGGTTTTCGGGAGGGGTGGTGCTCTGCTTTGGGCTGAGCCGCTTTGCGCCCGGCGCGTCCCGTGCGGCGGCCGGTATGTTTATGGCTGTGTTTACAACCGTTCCTCTGGCCGTGGGGGAGATTTTGTCCTACTCCATGTTCAGCCTGCAGCAGGGGCTCGCCATGCTGTTTACGGCGCTGGCGGCTGTGCTGACCTTCTTCTGCTTTCGCAGATTCCACTGGCCGGCGGCAATTCTGGCCGCGCTGCTCCTTTTTGCCGGCGCCTCGTTTTATCAGGCCTTCGCCACGGTTTATATCGCGGCGATCGCGGCCTATCTCTGCTTCGCGCTGGTGTATAAAAGAAAAGAACGGGTTTTTCTGAATCTGATCCGGTCGGCGGGTATTTTCACGGTTGGCGTGGGCGCCTATTTCCTGATTAACCGGTACATCACCACCGTGCTGCATCCCGGTGCGGCCGCTTATCTCGAGAACAAATTCATCGGCTGGGGGGAGGGGGATCCGCTCTCCGCCTTTGCTGATGCGGTTCGCAATGCGGCACGGGTGATTTTTGGAAAAGGCGTTTACGGCGGAAAGGCGCTGCTGCTTCTGACCGTGCTGACGGCGGCCTCCTTCCTGATCCGCCTCATCCTTCTGATAAAAAAGCGGGACGGGCGAGGGGCTGCCGGCCTGATGATCGGCTATGCCGCCGTGATTCTGGCGCCGTTTGCCATGCTGCTTGGCTTTGCGCAGCCGACCCTGATCGGTCGGACGTTGCTGGCGCTTCCGCTGTCGCTCGGCGTGCAGGCCTTCCTGATTGCGGATACGGCGCGGCTTCTACCCCGCACTGAGGTTGTGCAGTGGGTCGCGGGCGGCCTTTTGGCCTGCGTGCTTTTGGGGAACTGCTTTTACATGAACGCCTTTTTCTATCGCAGCTACCGCGTGTATACGGAGGATCAGGCAAAGGCGGCGCAGCTTATGGCCCGCCTTGCGGATAAAGGGATGAACACCGCCGAAAAGCCGATTGTGTTTATCGGTATGCTGCCGCAGAACCACTATCTGCCGGAGGATTGCTCGGCCGGCGGATCCTTTTTCTCCTGGGATAACGGCAACATTGCGCGTATGCGCGATTTTCTGAATGCGGAGGGGTACACCGTCCTTCCGGCGGAGGCATCGCAGATTCAGCAGGGGGTCGATCTGGCGAAGGAGATGCCCTGCTGGCCGGCGGAGGGCTGCCTGATTGAGACGGAGGATTTCATCCTGATCAAGCTTAGCGACCCGGCCTATCCCTGGGACATCGTCAACGGCGCGTCCATTTCCTGAGGTGGAGGTCGGCCGCCGATTTTGCACTCTGCGGCCCGAAACGGGGGAGGAAAAGCCTGCCGGACGGCCGAAAAAAACGAAGAAGGGGAGAGAAAACGGCGTCCAAATGATGGGAATCCCAATAATTGATTCATTTTAAAAAACGCCCGATACAGCAGGGATCGCGGCCTTTTGAATCGGTTTTGCGCGCCGGTGAGTTAGATTATTTTTATAAAAATTTTTTAAAAAGATATTGACATTGGTGGCATATCTGCTATAATGACGGTAGATTGTAGCGGAACCAAAAGCTACATAAAAAATTTAAAAAGGGGAAATTTCAAAATGAAAAAGATTCTCGCAACAATTGTTGCCCTCTGCATGGCGATTTCCATGTGTGTTGTCGCTTCCGCAGCGGACGGCGCTTCGATCGAATTTACCACCCAGGTCAAAGAGAGCTATGCTAAAGGTGACACCATCCTCGTTCCGGTCGTTCTGAAGAACGCGGATAAGGTTACCGGCGCTAAGGGCATGGCTGGTATCGAGTTGAACGTTCAGTTCGATGATAAGCAGGTTACCTTCCTCGGTGGTGAGACCAGACTTGAGTACGAATTTAAAACTCTGTCCGGTACTGAGAAAGTGCGCTTCGACTGCACTGCTGCTGCTTCTCCGGAAGGCTCCACCAACAGCGCGAAGTTCATGCTGGATGGCAAGGCTGCTATTGATCTGACCGGTGATATCACTCTTGGCACCATCGGTTTTACAGCTGCTGCTGACATCGCTGAGGGCACCGAGATTAAGGCTACCGTGACTGTTGTCGACGCTTGCGACCTCGATAAGAACAAGTTCGGCGATCAGATCGCTGCTGGCGAGGTTGTCCTGGCCAAGGCTGAGAAGGCTGAGACTCCTTCCACCGATCCTGGCACTTCTACCCCGTCTCAGGCTGGCACTTCTACCCCGTCTCAGGCTGGCACTTCTACCCCGTCTAAAGCTGGTACTTCTACCCCGTCTAAAGCTGGTACTGTGAAGCCGTCTTCCACCACTTCCACTACCAACCCGAAGACCGGCGATGCTGGTGTTCTGGCTGTTGGCGCTCTGATGGTTGTCGCTGCTGGTGCTGCGTTCGTGACCATGAAGAAGAGATAAGCTGATTTTTCAAAATCGCTTATAGCTAAAAAAGATTAAAAGCACTCGCTCGTTTTGAGCGGGTGCTTTTTCTCGTTGCGGAAAAGCTGGAAAAAGGCTCTGACATGACCGGGGATATTTTTTTTCTTCTTTTGTTTTGCGGTTGACAGATTCGCTCCGTGTGCTATAATGAAAAAAACAAGTGTAAAGGATTGGGTAAAGATATGGGAATGATCAACCAGCTTCGTCTTGCTTCCGCTTTTGTGTTCCCGCGCACAGGGGACAGCTTTAAAATGATTTTTGTGGTGATCGCAGTGATCGCGGTTCTGGCCGTGGTCGTATGCCTGCTGTTGCCGAAGCTTACGAAGAAAAAATCGGACGAAACCACCGCGCAGGGAGAGGATACAACCCCTTCGACGGATGAAGAAGCGACCGGGCAATCTGCAAACGAGGATACCGATGCCGATTCTTCTGATGAGCATTCCTCGGACAACTGATTTTTGAAATAAGGTAGAAGCAAAAACCCGCGCCAGTTTTTTTGAGCTGGCGCGGGTTTTGTGCGTATGGGCACGGGCGCGAGCAGATGGGGTGTGGGCGGATGGGTGCGAGCTGGATGTTTTTGTATGAGGCCTACAGCCGGATCGGCGTGAGCATCGCCTCGCTTTTATATCATTGCGGCCCGGTGATCGTGATGGCTTTGTCGCCCCTGCTTTTTGGAGAGAGACTGACCCTCTGCAAAATGGCAGGCTTTTTGTCGGTGCTGGTCGGCGTGGTGCTCGTCAATGGCCGGGCGCTGCAGAACGGGGGAGATGTTTTTGGCATTGCCTGCGGTTTGCTGTCGGCGGTGACCTACGCCGTCATGGTTATATGCAACAAAAAGGCGAAGGAGATCACCGGGCTTGAAAACGCCACGCTGCAGCTGGCCGCGGCGTTTTTTGACGGTCGCTCTGTTTGTGGGCTTGACCCGGGGCGTGGCTATGGAAATCCCGCAGGGAAGCCTTTTGCCGCTTCTGGTGCTCGGGCTGCTGAATACGGGGGTCGGCTGCTATTTTTATTTTTCCTCCATCGGCCGGCTGCCGGTGCAGACGGTCGCCATCTGCGGTTATCTGGAGCCACTGTCGGCGGTCGTGTTTTCGGATCTTTTTTTGAAGGAGACGCTGCTCCCGCTGCAGATGGTCAGCGCGGCGCTCATACTGGGCGGCGCGATCTTCAGCGAACGAAAGTAAGGCGGCGAACCGCCGCGTTTTCAGGACGGCGCGGCTTTTTTCACCCGCGCCGGATAAAGGGAGAGCCTTTGCCGCACGCCGGCAAGGAAAAATACACGCCGCGCCGTATTATCCGGCCGCCCTTCTGCATAGCCTGTAACAAAGGCGGTGGGAAACATGTTTGCAGTTGTAACTTTGGATTCTGCAAGGCGGCCGGGCGCGCTTTTGCGCCGCTGCTTGCGGCGTTTTGAGATCGAGCAGATTCCGGCGGGGGAGAAGTGGTTTTATCTGATTCACCACAGCTGTCCGCCCGGCCGCCCGAACTGGAGGCGGCTCTGCCGTTTGCTCGGGCGGGAGAGGTATCACCTGCTCTATCCGGTCGGCCTTACGCCGCCGCCCGGGCTTGATATACGGCGGTATGATACCTCCGCCTTTTATGCACGCACCCTGACCGGCGTGTTCTGCGAGGTGCTGCGAAGCCAGCCGAGGCCGCCCGGCCCGGCGGCTCTGATCGACCGGGAAGCGACCCTCCAGCAAACGGCCGAGCAGCTTTTGCCCCTGACGCCGCAGCTGATCATTTACACCCGCCATCTCCGGAGATATGAGGCCTTCCTCCGGCGGGCGGAGCTGTCCTACGGGGTTTCTCCGATCCTCAGCGAAAGCGCGCGCCCGCTGCAAAGGGCGGCGGCCGTCCTCGCCCCGTACGGAGCCGGCGGTCTGCCTCTGCCGGCGCGCGCCGTGCTGTTCGGCCGGGCGGAGGATGACGGGTATTATCTCTCCGACGCGTGTCTGTCGCCGCCTCCAGAAGTGTTGGAGCGGATTCCTCCCGGGATATCCACACTGGAGATGCTGGCGGCGCTGCATGAAAAATGCAGACTTCCTCTCCCGCCGGGGGAAATCTGCCCCGCCCTTTGCAAAGGGGGCGGGAAAAGTTCGGTCGGCGGGCTGGTTTTCACAATTTCTTGCTTGACATAAGAGGGCGGATTGCATATAATATATTTATTATGCGAGAAGCGGCTGTCGCCGGGGAAATTCCCCCTATCCGCCGATTTTGGCTCTCGCACAGTATCCTGTGAAAGGGTGTTGTTTGAACAATGGCTAAGCAGATCGTGCTGACGGAGGCCGGCCTTAAAAAAATCGAGGAAGAGCTGGAAGAACTCCGCACACATAAACGTAAGGAAATTGCGGAGAAAATTAAAATTGCGCGTTCCTTCGGCGATTTGTCGGAGAACAGCGAGTATGACGAGGCGAAAAATGAGCAGGCGAAGGTGGAGGCGCGCATTGCCGACCTTGAGGCCATGCTTAAAAACGTCAAAATGGTAGATGAATCCATCAGCGACGGCACCACGGTGGAGATCGGGTCGACCGTCCGCGTCTTTGATGTGGAGTTCGAGGAGGAGGTCGTGTATCAGGTGGTTGGCTCCGCCGAGTCCGATCCTGCAAACGGCAAAATTTCTGATGAATCTCCCGTGGGACGAGCGCTGCTGGGCGGCCGGACAGGTGCCGAGGTTGTGGCCGAAACACCGCAGGGTGAGCTGAAATTCAAAATTCTGGAGATTATGCGATAAATGATTCGGCGGGCAGGAGTTTCCTGTCCGCTTTGTACTTATTCAGGAAAGGGATGGTCAAATGTCGGAGGAGAGAAAGAACGCACAAGCCCCGGAGAAAACGTCCGAGCTTTCGGCGGAGGAGATGAACGAACTGCTGAAAATCCGGCGGGATAAGCTGTCTGCGCTGCAGGCGGAGGGGAAGGATCCTTTTCAGATTACCAAATTTGATGTGACCCACCACGCGGCCGAGATTGTAGAGCATTTTGACGAGCTGGAAAATCAGGATGTCAGCATCGCCGGCCGTCTGATGAGCTGGCGCGACATGGGCAAGGCCAGCTTTATGGATTTGCGCGATAAAAGCGGTCGGATTCAGCTCTACCTCAAGATTGACGAGATCGGAGAGGAAGCATACGCCGACCTTAAAAAATGGGACATCGGGGATATCGTCGGGGTCAAGGGCTTTGTTTTCCGCACCCGGAGAGGTGAAATCTCCATCCATTGCAAGGAGGTCAGGCAGCTTTCCAAATCGCTGCGCCCTTTGCCGGAGAAGTTCCATGGCCTCACCGATCGGGAGACGCGCTATCGTCAGCGGTACCTCGACCTGATTGTCAATCCGGAGGTGCGCCGCAATTTTGAAATCCGCAGCGCCTTCATCAAATACCTGCGCAGCTTTTTGGATGACCGCGGGTATATGGAGGTTGAAACACCGGTTCTCAACACCATTTCGGGCGGCGCGACCGCGCGTCCCTTCATCACCCATCACAACACGCTGGACATCGACATGTACATGCGCATCGCTACCGAGCTGCCCTTGAAGCGGCTGATTGTCGGCGGCCTCGAGCGGGTGTATGAGGTGGGTCGCATCTTCCGGAACGAGGGGATGGATCCCAAGCACAATCCGGAATTTACAACGGTCGAGCTGTATGAGGCGTACGCCGACTTCCACGACATGATGGATCTGTTTGAGGAGCTGCTTTCCTCCGCTGCGCAGAAAATTCTGGGCACCTATGACCTTTCCTGGCAGGGGGAGGAAATCTGCCTCGCGCCCGGCTGGCCGCGCCTGACCATGGCGGAGGCGGTCAAGCAGTATACCGGCGTGGACTTTATGCATATTGAGGGAGACGCGGCCGCCGTGGCCGCTGCGCAGGCGGTCGGCGTCGATATGGACGGCGTAGAGCCGACCTGGGGTCACGCGTTGTATGAGACTTTCGACCAGAAGGTGGAGAGTCAGCTGATCCAGCCGACCTTTATCACCATGCATCCGGTGGATGTCTCTCCGCTGGCCAAGCGCAGCCCGAGCGACTCCCGCCTGACCGAGCGGTTTGAGCTTTTCATCTGCCGCAGTGAGATGGGCAACGCCTTCAGCGAGCTGAACGATCCCATCGACCAGCGCCAGCGCTTCCAGAAGGAAGTGGAGGCCAGAGCCAACGGCGATGATGAGGCCGGCATGATGGACGAGGATTTCCTGGCCGCGCTGGAATACGGTATGCCGCCGACGGGCGGACTCGGCATCGGGATAGATCGCTGCGTCATGCTGCTCACCGGCGCTGACAGCATCCGGGATGTTATTTTCTTCCCGACAATGAAGAGCCTGAACTAAATAACCCTTCATAATTCTTCATAATTCTCGATAATTTGAGTTATGAACGGGTTTACACCAGCAACTTACACCAATTTACACCATCGGTACACCAAACCGAACACAATCGCATATTTTTTGAGAGCCTACTATGTTTTATACATGGTAGGCTCTTTTTTATGCCCTGTTTGTCTTGCTTTTACGCGAGATAAGTGGGGCAATTTTATTTTTTTCAAAAA
>UQRS01000001.1 GCA_900543525.1 uncultured Oscillospiraceae bacterium | reverse complement strand
TTATATCCTAAAAATCGAATATGTCAAGAAAAAAATTGCCTTTTTCTCAAATTTTTCTTTTCCCATATTTTCCTTCCTTGACTTTGCATAGGGGTATGGTATACTGTTAATACGCACCGAAAGGAGGTGCCGGCGTGGGCAAGGAAAACACCAAGACCATCACGGTGAACAAAAAAGCCTTCCACGATTATTTTGTGGAGGAAAGCGTAGAAGCCGGCATCGAGCTGACCGGAACGGAAGTAAAGTCCATCCGGCGCGGCGGCGTCAACCTGAAGGATGCCTGGTGCGCGATCGAGGACGGTGAGCTGATCGTCAAGGGCATGCACATCAGCCCGTACGAGCAGGGAAACATCTTTAACCGGGAGCCGAGGCGGGAACGCCGCCTCCTGCTGCACAAGCGGGAGATTATGCGGTTTCTCGGCCTGACCAAGCAGCAGGGGCTGACGCTGATTCCCCTCTCGCTGTATTTTAAGGGATCGAGGGTGAAGGTGCAGCTCGGACTCTGCAAGGGCAAAAAGCTGTACGACAAGCGCGCGGCCATGGCGGCCAAATCGGCCAAACGGGATGTGGAGCGCGCGCTCAAGGAAAGCAACCGCTAAGCCGGCAAACCGGACGACCGTACGGTCGGAAAACGAAAAAAACATGGGGGCGTAAAGGTTTCGACAGGGGTTTGGAACCAAGGGAAGCGAGCAGCGGTGCGGAACCGCTATAAAATCCGCAACCTTTAAAATTAAACGACAACAATCAAGTTGCTCTTGCAGCCTAATTAAGGCTGCCGTCCGACCCGGAACTACCGCGATCCGGTAAGGGCGTCATTTAGCGGTGAACGTGCGCAGGGCGATGCCTCTGACCCTGCCATGCATCAGAGGCTACTGAAACGGTCTGCCTGACGGCGGGCGGACCGCGGAGGGAATGTTTATACACCGTCTGCGCTCGGAGATGCCTTTGGCAACAGGCTTTTGGACAGGGGTTCGACTCCCCTCGCCTCCACCATTGGACGCATATCCGAACCCTTTATTGTATGGGGTCGAGTTTTCGTCCAAACCAAAAGACACGCTTTGTCGTAAAGGACAGAGCGTGTCTTTCTTTTTCCCGTTTTTGCTTATTTCAGGGTTCGGCTCGCCAGCCAAAAAATTCGGCCCGCCAATGCTTTAACAGAATCTGGGGTGCGCACGGCGATTTCCCGGAAAGGCTTGGCAGTACCCACATCTATCTTCTTTCCCCCTTCCATAAATAGCCGGTCTCTTCCCATAAACGTTTCGAGGAAATATAGAAGTTGATGCGCCCGTACTTTGCGTTCATCTCTTCCAATTTTGTTACAAGCTTTCCGCCTCTGGTCGCTTTCCCGATCGGAAGCCAGCCGCAAACAATTCCCGCTCTGATCCAGGATGCATCTTTTCCGTACACTCTTGCCGCGACGGCGACCGGTACAGAGCCTGCTGCAAATTTCATTTCTTCCATCAGGTTTTCACCTCCTTTCGACCGTTATTTTAGATACACGGCCGCCATTCATCAAAACAAAGTCGGTGGAAACATAGGCGCTTAATGTAAAAAATCTCCTTTGCGGCCGACAATTGAAAGGTCGAGGCCGGCCGCAGCGCAAAGCAGATTTTTCAAAATATACCTCATATGAGGAATAGATTTGCGCTTCTTTGCAAAACTAAAAAGGATCCGGAAAGCATAAAGCTGGCTTTCCGCCTCTGTCGGAAACAATCGGCAAAGGAAAAATACGCAAAGAGGAGAAATGGATTGCATGTCTGATATGTTTTGTTTTCAGTGTCAGCAGACGGCCGGCAACAAAGGCTGCGTACGCACGGGGGTATGCGGCAAGCAGCCGGAGACGGCGAACCTGCAGGATGAGTTGGTTCGCGAGCTGATCCGGCTTGCGCTGGCGGCCGAGCAGGCCGGGCAGCAGACAAAAACTGCCACCCGGCTGCTGATGGACGGACTGTTCACCACCCTTACCAACGTGAATTTCGACAACGCCTCCATCCAAAAATTCACCGACCGCGTGCGCGCCGAGCAGAAAAGGCTTGGCGGGTATAACGAAGAAATTGTGGATTTATGGAAGGGCGAAACCGACATCGTTTCTTTAAGATCCACGCTGCTCTTCGGGATGAAGGGGATGGCGGCCTACGCCCATCACAGCATGAACCTCGGGTATGAGGATCCGGAGGTCAGCGGCTGGTTTTACAAAGGCCTCTGCGAAGTCAACCGGGAACACACGGTGGAGGAATGGCTGGCGCTGATTATGGAGTTCGGTCAGGTCAACCTGAAATGCATGGCGCTTCTGGATCGGGCAAACACCGGCACATTCGGGACACCGACCCCGACCAGAGTCAATCTGGACATCAAAAAGGGGCCGTTTATTGTCGTATCCGGACACGATCTGAAGGATCTGTACCAGCTGCTGGAGCAGACAAAGGACAAGGGGATCAACGTCTACACCCACTGCGAGATGCTGCCGGCGCACGGCTACCCGGAGTTGAAAAAATTCCCGCACCTGGCCGGGAACTTCGGCACGGCGTGGCAGAGTCAGCAAAAGGAGTTTGCGGATATTCCGGCACCCGTACTCTTTACAACCAACTGTCTGATGCCGCCGCGGCCGAGCTATGCCGACCGGATTTATACGACCTCGGTTGTGGGATACGAGGGCATGACCCACATCTCCGGAGACGATGAAGGAAACAAGGATTTCACCCCGATCATCGAGCAGGCGCTGGCTCTGGGCGGGTACACGCAGGATCACAGCATGAGCGGCATCAACGGAGGGCATATGGTCACCACCGGGTTTGCGCACGGAGCCGTGCTGGCCAACGCCGACAAGGTGGTAAGCGCCATTCAGAAGGGCGCGATCAAGCACATTTTCCTGGTCGGAGGCTGCGACGGCGCACATCCGGGCAGGAACTATTACACCGAGTTTGTAAAGCAAACGCCGATGGACAGCCTTGTGCTGACGCTGGCCTGCGGAAAGTACCGATTCAACGATCTCGATCTCGGGGAAATCGACGGGCTGCCGCGTATTCTGGACATGGGGCAGTGCAACGACGCATACAGCGCCATCCAGGTGGCGCTGGCACTGGCGGACGTTTTCAAATGCGGCGTCAACGAGCTTCCTCTGACGCTGGTGCTCTCCTGGTATGAGCAGAAGGCGGTCTGCATCCTGCTGACCCTTTTGTCGCTGGGCATTAAGAATATGTATCTTGGGCCGACGCTGCCCGCTTTCCTGTCGGAGCCGGTTGTAAAAATACTGGTGGACACCTACGGCCTGCAGCCGGTCACCGCACCGCAGCAGGACATGGACGCCATCCTGGGCAGAGGCTGACCGCAGGAGCAAAGAGGAACAGAAGAGGCGCGCTTTCATCAGCTGACAGGAGTCGAGCCGTGCCGCCTGTCAGCTTAAAGTGAGGGGCGGCGACGGCCGGGATAAAACCAAAAAGGCAGCCGAAATCGGCCGCCTTTTTACTATTGCTTTTTGCTATGTCAGGCGACGTCCGCATGGACGGGGATCAGATCGGCCGGGATGGTGATGGTCGGCCGCTTTCCGGAAATGATGTTGCTCCGCAGCAGCACCACGTCAGAGACGGTGATCAAGCCCTCCTGATCCACGTTGCCCACTGCAAGCTCATACTCGCTGCCCGAACCGTTCAGGATCAGCTGGCGGAGTGCGACGACGTCGGCCACGGTCAGGAGGCCGTCGGCGTTAACGTCACCCAGCAGAACCTCCGCCTTGCTCTCCTTGCGGATGGAGAGGGACTCCTCCGCCCGGTTGCCGACCTTGTCGATGGCGGTCACCCGGATGGAATACTCCCCGTCCGGCAGATTGTTCAGCACAATCGGAAGCTCTTCTGCGGTCACCGTGACCGCGTCGGCCTCCCCGATCTGATAGGTTACGCTGTCGATGCCGCCCTCGTCCTCCGCCGTGATGGTCACCGTCGCGTCGTCGCTCTGCAGCACCTTGGAGGCGTCAAAGCTCGGCTGGATGGTGATGGTGGGCGGCGTGCGGTCAACCGGCGCATAGGGAATATGGATGGCGGTCAGCTTTCCGTCCTCGCTGTTCCAGAGGCAGATGGCCTCATCCGTATAGCTGCTGTCATACTTTTGCAGACGCTCCACAGCCGCGGTGATCGAAGCCTTTTTGTGATTGTTGAAATCATCCGCAATCACAGACACGTCGTCGCTCTGCGTCCCGTTGGAGGAGGCAAGCAGGCTGCCGCTGTCGGTGCAGTAGTGGTAGCTGTCGCTGTAGGAGTAGCTGTCGGAATCGAGCTTGCTGTATGCATAGCAGTGCGGGCCGCTCAGCGCGCAGCGCGAGCTGTACTGAATCACCGTGCCGTAGTTGGAGAGCGAGAGGCCGCAGGAATAATCGTTCGAGGTAATCTGCATCTCGCTGTCGCAGTTTAAGACAAGGCCGTTTTTGCCGATCGTACGGATGGGCTGAACATTCGACTTGCCCGTGATGGAGCCGGCAAACCGGGTGTTCATGACCACACCGTTCAGGTAGGGGAAGATGGAGACATCCGACCGATTGCTCTCATTCAAAGCGACCCGGATGGTATAGCCGTTGCCGTCGTACACGCCGCTGAAGCCGTATTTACTGGAGCCGTTTGCCTGCGTTCCGGTGTATCCGGCATAGCCGGTCATATCAATATCGGCCGTCTGGCGGAAGAACATACCGGCGCCGAAGGTAGTGGCGTCATTGGAGCTGCTTCCCTTTATCGTGGCGAAGCAAGCGGTCAGGTGGGCAAAGTCAGAGGCGCTCTGGATCAGGAAGGGATCCGCCTTGGTTCCGCTGCCCTCAAACACGTCGGTGATGCGGGAAATATGGATGGGGACGGAAACCTCCAGATCACCGTAGGTCACCACAACCTCCTTCGCGTTGTCGCCAAGCGAGAGATTGTTCTTCAGTCCCCAGCCCTGCACAACGGCGGTGGAGCCGTCGGCATAGGTTGCCGTGATCTCCATTCCGGCGGCGTTGAAAAACTCTCCCGCGTTATACTTCGTCTGGTTCGGCTGCCGCGTCACCGCAATGGAGGTGGCGGCCGACCGGTCCTCGGTATAGGAGGGGAAGATGTAGCAGGCGGTCGGGATTTTCTCCCGCGTGGTCAGGTTGGTGCCGTTATAGACGATGTCGTTGGCATACACGCCGACCACATATCCCTCGCTGCCGTTTTTGTTGTCGACCCTTCCCTCGGCGCGGTAGCTGATCGAGCCGGAGGAGGTATAGGTCCGCAGCTGAGAGGTGGAGCTGTTGTGAATCATACGGCAGGCGGTGCCGTTCTCATCCGAATAGTTGACCATTTCGCTGAAAGCAATGTGGGAATGCCCGGTCATGAAGACCGCCTCTTTATACTCCATGAGGAGGCTCTGCAGCCGCATATTCCCGGAAAAAGAGTCCTTGAGATGCATCGGCTGCACATAAACGCCGTTGTACCGGTCTCCCGGTCCCCAGTTGTGGTAGAAGGCGTGCTCCAGGATGAAAATGTTGGTATTCGTGCCGGAGTAGGTGGACAGCAGCCCCTCCAGCCAGTCGAGCTGCCGGGTGGAGAAATTGTCCTGATTGGGCGTGTTGGAGATGGAGGACAGCTCCTGCGCCAGGAAGATGAAGAGGTTATTCTTCTCCCCCTGCTCACCCTTCTTCAGCACATAGAACCAGGGGGAATCATCGAAGGGGCGGATCATGTCGCTGTGTCCGGTGTAATTGATGAAATTGGCGTTCTCCTGCGAGTCGTGATTGCCGCGCGCCATATAAATTTTGTTCGCATCGTAGTTGGAGGCCTCAATACTGGCCTTGTAGGTCGTGTATTCCGACGCGTGCCCTCCGCCGGTGCAGTCGCCGGAAATGACCACCATATCCAGCTTCAGATCGGCAAAGTAATTCAGCGCCGCCGTCCATTTCTCCGGCGCGCCGCAATAGTTATCCGAGTTGGGATCCGAGCTGTTGTAATTGACGTGCACGTCGGATACCGAGGCAAAGGTCATCTCCTGCTTGCCGCTCTGGAAGCGCTTGTCTTCGGGGATGGTGTATACCGCCGCTTCGGCAATGTCGGTCGAGGTCGGCTCGGTTCCGGTCGCAGCAAAGACGGCGAGCTTTGTAGCACCCTCCGGGATGGCCATGTTTTCCACCATGTCGTAGGTGGTGGAGGCATCGGAAACGACCGGGACGGCGGCAATCTTCTCATACCCGGGAAGAATGCCGGAGTCGTTCGCCCAGTAGAGTATGTAGTACCCCTTTGCAATCGAGCGGGAGGTCATGGTTACCTGCCCCTCCGCATAGCCGGGGAGAGCACTCTCCCTCCCCGAAAAGGCGTAGCGAACGATGACCGACGGACTCTCCGCGCTGCACAAAACAGCGGAGGAGAGGGTCGAGAACACCAGCGCCAGAGAGAGTACCCATGCAAGTATTCGGTGCTGCTTTACCATTGCTGATCCTTCCTTTACAGTAAAATCATATTTTGTATGCGGACAAAACGCGGGAGGAAATCCATACCTCGCTGACGCGCCGCAGGTTTTATCCGGCATATCGGCGATGCTCCGCTTGGGATCGCCTATCCAAAATAATGCTGCGAGTGCCTTCCCGTGAAAGCACAGGGCAGAGGAGCTGTGCAATATTTTCTACAAAAAACTCTGTATCGAACCTCGCTTTTTATTGTAATTATACAGGAACATCGGGGAACGGTCAACCGTTTCGGGGGAGATTTGAGGAAAGTGTTAGGATTATGACCACAAGACATGTTGAGCTTGCCCAAAAAATCATGGGAGGAGTATACAGTTCATCCTATGATACGGTGCAGAAAAAGCATGACATTTTTCTTTCAGGGCGCATATATCAAGGGAAAACGGCCGGCGGAATCGACGGAATTGGCGGATGGGACAAAGGGCGGTGGAGAGAAAGCCCTTCTTTTTAAAAAAGCAAAAATCCTGTCGCTTTGAAATCGGCAGGATTTTTGCTTTTTGATTTATGCTTTTTTAAGATTCCCCATTTGTGCATGGAGCTGCGCGCCGCTTTGTGCGGCGGTATTATGCCTTTTTCAAAAGGCCTTGGGTTCGCTCACGCAAAAAGGGGCAGCTGCATTTTGAAAAAGGCGGCGCGCCGGGTCATACCCTCTTTTAAGCGGAGGCGTCAAGCCCCCCGCACAATCCGTTTGCGCAGCTCAACCACGTCAGAGACGGTCAGCAGATTGTCGGAGCTGTCCAGGTTTCCGGCGGCAAACTCGCGGTCGCTGTACGCGCCGCTCACAATCAGCTGCCGCAGCCGCACCACGTCCGAGACGGTCACCTTTCCATCGTCGTCCAGATCGCCCGGCAAGACGCCCGGCAGAACAGCCGGATCGTAAACCGTGATCTCCGCCTCTGCCGGGAGGTCGGTTTCCGCCACCTTGCCGAGCAGCGTAAAGCTGCCGGGCGCGGCGCAGGCGGCGGGATCCACAGCCTCCCACACGACGGAGAGGGAGAGCCTCTCCCCGGTATTGTAGCCGGCCGTAACGGCCGTCGGCAGCTCCGGCACCATTCCGACCGGCACCGTCAGGCGGATCTTCTCAATCTGGGTCAGCTGCGCCGCAAGATTGGTGCCAGCCGTCCTGACCTGATAGTCGTCGAGGTAGAAGGTGCTGTCCTTCTCCTCCGCCAAAAAATACACAAAATCCAGCGGTGCAGAAACGTCTGCATAGGCGGCCTGACTCACAAGGCAGACCCCGTCGCTGTAGAGGCTGCAGCTCCCCGCCCGGTGATCCAGCACAAGCTCGATGCTGTACCAGGTCTCGGCACGGTAGCGGCCGACCTCCCTGTCACCGCAGCGGATCGCCCCGTCGGAGAAGCAAAGCTCCACCGCCCGGCGCTCTCCCGCCATGAGCGCCGCCCGGAAGCAGCCGGAGGTTTGCATAGCCTTCAGCCGGAAGGAGATTTTTACAAGGCCGTCGTAATTTTTGGGAGAGGCGGCGGGGAAATCCGCGCCCGACAGGGTCGATTTTACACGGGTGTCCTCCCCCTCCCGCTTCAGCATGAAAACCTGCTCAGCGGGATTGCCCGGCTCCTTCTGCACGCTGGCGGTGCCGCTCTCTTTGGAAAAATAGGAGGGCACTGCGCCGACTGCGGCCGCGCCGAAATGCCGCACCCAGAAATTATCGCTCCAGGGGGTATTTTCGCCCCTTTCGCCCCGGATTTTGAGGGTCGCGACCGATCCGGCCGGCACCGTGCAGGAGAAGCTGCTGCCGCCGACGCCGAGCGCGGCTGTGGAAGCGTCCTCGCCGTCGTCCGTCCACGGCTCCAGCGCGGTGCTTTCGTCATAAGCCGCGATGCGGACAGCCGTCCTGCCCGTAATGGTATACCCCTTCAGCAGGACGGAGGCTGTCGCGGCCTCCGCTTTGCTGCGGTTGATCAGATAAAGGTAAAGGTTCCCCGCGGCGTCGGCTGCGGCGGCCGCCTGAAGAAGGCGGTCTGTCCCGCCGGAAAGCGGCGGGTTATTCTCGATAAACACATCCAGCGAACTGCTGCCCGCGACCGGGCCGCTCTCACTGCGGGAGGTGTAGCCGTCCACCACGACCAGCGGGGCATTGGCACGCGCGATAACCGAAACAGCCGCCTCCACCGTCCGGCCGAGGGCGGGAAGATTCCCTTTTACCGTAAAGCTGCCGGCAGCGGCGTACTGCGATTTATCCACCGGCTCCCAGGTTACCGCCTCGGCCGCGGTGCTGCCGTCGGTATAAAGCACGGTCAGGGTTTTGGGCAGCCTTGGGGCGACGCCCGCCAGTGCGGAGAGCGCGGGAATTTCGATTTTCTCCACCGCCTTGCTGACGATCACCAGCGCCCGCGCCCGAACCGTGAGGCCTTCTATGCTTCCGGCGACCGCAAACTGCCCGACAGCAGAATAGGCCTCCGCCTCGACCGCGTCCCAGGTGACGGCGCGGGTCTGGACTTCGCCGGTGTTGCAGCGAACCGTGACCGTCTCCGGCAGAACCGGCGCTTTGCCCACCGTGGTCGAAACAAACAGGTCGTCAGCCTGCGTTACGGCACTGACCAGCTCGGCCGACATCGCCTCTACCTTATAATTATCCACATAAAAGCTGCCTGCCCTTGTCATGGCTTCAAACCGGATCGCGTCCAGAGTCGCGGCCGCGCCGGTGCTGTATTTCCCCAGCGTGCCCATATAGCTCCCGTCGAAATAGACTGTGTACTGCCCCGCCCTGCAGTCGGCGGAAATTTCAATATGATGGAACTGTCCGGGCGTATAAACGGCGCGGATTTTGCCGTCGTTTTTGACAAAGCCGCCCTCAAAGGCGAGGAGAAGCGCCTCCTTCTCCCCCGACATGAGCGACATCTGCAGGCGGGCGGCGCTCGACTGCTCGGCCCGCAGGTCGAAGGAAAGCCTGAGTATGCCGTCGCAGCCGGTCGAATCGGCCGTCAGAGGGGCGGTGACCGTCGTGTTGGCATTCCCCCGCTCCAAAAGCAGCGCTTTGTTTTCTCCGCCGTCGACCGCCGCGACCGAGGCCGTGCCGGCTGCGGTCATCCCGTCGGGCAGGGCACCCTCCTCCACTTCGTCGAAGGTCTGAAGCGGGAGGCTGTCGGTATAGGGGGCGGCCGAGCGGCCGGTCAGCCGGATCGCCACCAGGGAATGTGCCGGGAAGGTGTAGGAGAAGCTGCTCTGCCCTATGCCGAGCGGCACCTCAGCTTCTGTAATCGCGATCTCATCCGGGTGATCCGGCGTGTTGGTGGAGGCAATGTCCGGGGCATTGAGGGTCTGAATCCGCGCATTGCCCGAGATGGTGTAGCCTTTCAGATTCAGGCCGGCCGTGATGTCCTGTTCATCATCGCGGTTGACCACCAGAAGGTAGAGGTCTCCATTCTCGTCGGTCTGACTCGCCATGACGCGCAGCGCCTCATACTGGGTCGCCTCCCCGACGATCGGATTGTTCTGCACATAGGTGTTGCGCACCGTATCTCCGATATTATTGCCGATCACCTTGTAAGCCAGAGCAGTACCCCCCTCAATAAAACGGGTGGGGTCGTCGGGATAGGGGGCGTACATGCTGTTATAAACATAGTCGGCATTGGGGAGACCCGGGCCTCCCCCAAAGCTGTAGGCTGTAAAGGCCTGCTGGATATGAATCAGCGACTCCGCTCTGGAGGAGCCCATGAAGGTCACCGCGAAGGAGAGCGCACGGCTGAGCGACCGAGCCTCCTCCCGCCCCTCGTTGGAGGGATCCTCGGAGTAAATATGCGGATTGTTGATGGTGCCGAACTCGGTCACGGCGGCCACAGTATCCTGCCGTTTGGAGCGCTCGCGCAGCTGGCTGACATTGTTGTCGATCATCTGCACCAGATTGTCCGAGATGGTCATGTAATGATCGTGCAGCTCATCCGCGTCGGCCACCGTAGCAGGATAACCGGTATAGTCATGGTACACGATGCCGTCGCACTTTGTCCCCTCCACAAAATTGAAGGCATATGGGAGGGTAGCGAAAATCTGAATATCCGGGTCAATCGCCTTCATGGCGTCATAGTATTCGGTAAAGCCGGCATGCCGATGGTGATAGTCCACCGTGATTTTGGCGCCCGTTTCCGGAATGCGGCCGTGCGCACCATCGCCAAAGGTAATCCCGCCGGTCGTATAGTCGAAGGTATAAACCCGCTCCGCGCCGCCGGAGGCTTCGAGGCTGTCGACCCGGGTCCATTTCTCCCCGCCGACATAGACGGCCTCTGTCCCCTCTACCACCGGATTGTACTGGGTGTAGAAGGACTGGCCGGCCTCTCCCGTAGAGGTATTGTCGGTCCAGGTTCCGTAAACGCGCGCCGGCGCATCGGTGGCTGCAACCGTATCTCCCCGCATATAGCGGCTGGCGCGGTCGGTGTTTCCGGACACCGACGGCAGATCCAGCCAGTACTGCTGGTTGTCGATGTACATCTCGTTTCCGATTTCAAAATACGGGACGTCATACGGCTCGGGGTGGCCGTTCTTCGCCCGGACGGCCGCCCAGTCGACCCCGCCCCCGGGGTTGGAGCCGTCGTTTTCGGCATTCAGGTATTCGACAAGGTCGGCGGCGCCCTGCGGCGTTTCGGCCGCCTCCCCCACCATATAGATGACCTCGGCGCCGATCTCCTCCGTATAGGCCATGTGCTCATCCAGGCCGTAGTAAGGGAAAACCGAGGCGTAGCTGTTGCCCAGCACGACATTCCTGCGCTCTTCCCTCGGGCCGATGGTATCCTTCCAGGTGAAGAGGTTGGCGATGGTTCCGCCGGGATAGCGGACAACGCCCAGTCCGGCCTCCTTGGTCATTTGCAGAAATTCGGGATAGACCTCATCCATCTCCTCATCATACATGCCAAAGCCGCCGTAAGCATGGCGATGATTTGAGCCGAGGGTATAGGGGCTGATTTCTGCCCGGGCGGTATATGCGTCCACATCAATAATCGGGAGGGGCGAAGCCGGCTCGGCGGCGCCGGTCACGGCCGGCAGTCCGGTAAGCAGCAGCGCGGCAGTCAGCAGCAGCGCCAGTCCCTTTTTCAGCCTGTTCGTTTGATGCATACTCCTCTTCCTCTCTGATCATGCGATCTGTCCGATCGTCCGATTTTTTGGCGTGCCAAACGCGGCGGGAGAGTCCGTCTGCCCTCCCGCGCGCCTTACCATCGGTTAACAAGGGCAAACACGCCTGCCCTTGCCAACCGATGATATCTTACGTTCATTATAGAAGCTGGCTACAGGTGAGTAAAATACCAATTTTCAATCAAATCCATAGGTTTTTGTTATGAAAAGGCCGTTTTTTGTCCACCAAAACCGCATTTTTTGTGCGTTTTATAAAAAGCACTGCCTCTATTCTTGTGCAAAACTCCCGAGTTTGAAAGGCCTCCCTTAAAAATGCACAAAAAGCGGCGGAGAAAATCCACTTGTACGGCCGGGCAATTTCCTTTATACTGGGTTTGAAACAGCTTTAAATTTGCACTTTTTCATCTGGCAGCATGCCATTCAAAAAAAGAGTGATCGGATCATGCGAAAACCCACCATTCTGCTTATCACCGCCGACGAGCTGCGCCGGGATGTGCTCGGCTGCTACGGCGGAGAGGTCATCCGCACGCCGCACCTCGACGCGCTGGCCGACAGCGGCACCCGCTTCGACCGGGCGTATTGTGCAAGCCCCTGGTGCCTCCCCTCCAGATGCAGCATCCTGACCGGGCTCTTCCCCTCGGGCAGCGGCGCGTACAGCAACTTCCGGAAGAAGGAGCTTTCCGGCGGCATTCCCAACCTCTTTAACACCCTGCGGGAGAACGGTTACCACACCGCCCTCTCCGGCAAATGCCACTTTGCGCCCGTCCCCTACGGCCAGACCCGGCCGGAGGAGACGCAGTTCTATGACGATTTCCGGTCGTATTATCTTTCGCTCGGGATTGACGACCTTTTCCTGCAGGACGGGAAGGAGGTTTCGGCCTGGTTCATGGACGACTATGCCAAGGAGCTGGACGCGGCCGGACTTCTCCCCACCTACCGGCAGACGCGGTGGGATCGCTCGAACGGAAAGGTTTATCCCTTCCCGCTGGAGGAGAAGTGGTACCCGGACATCTGGAGCGGGCGCAAAATGACCGAGTATATCCAAAGCTATGACAGCGACGCGCCGGCCATGCTCTGGCTCTCCTTCTCCGGCCCGCACTATCCCTTCGACGCGCCGGAGGCCTACTACGACCGGGTCGATATGGACGCACTGGAGAAAAAGGGGCGCACCGGCTGTGCGGAGGAATTCTCCGACCCGGATCGCATTCATTACAAAAGCTATCACGGCGGCGGCAACATTGACGGCTGCGGCCCGGCGCCCGATCACGGCTGCAAAAATTACTCCGAGGAATACTGGACCCGGCTGCGCCGCAGCTACTACGCCAACGTCGCTTTGATCGACGATGTTGTGGGCAGCGTCCTCTCGGCCGCAAAGGAGAAGTGGGGAGAGGATCTGCTGGTCATCTTCACGGCCGATCACGGCGAGATGCTGGGCAACCACACCCTTTGGGGAAAGCACAACTGCGCGTACGAGGATGTCTGGCATATTCCGCTGCTGGTTCGCATGCCGAACGGGCAGGATCTCGGCACGGAGGATGTGCTGGTGCAGCTCACCGACCTGTTCGCCACCTGTATGAAGGCCGCAGGGATCGAGGGCATTCACACCGACGGCTGCGATTTGCAGGAGCTGATCCGGCAGGGCGGACATCCGTATGTTTTTGCCGAGGGAGAGGGCTATCTCGCCGTCGGCGACGGCCGGTACAAGTATGTACACATCCACAAGCCGCAGGAGGAATATTACGAGCTGCTGGATCTGAAGGCCGATCCGGGAGAATTCCGCAACCACCTCTCCTCGCCGGAGGCGTTCCCGGCGCTCGAACGGCTGCAGCGGCAGGCCATCACCCACTTCATGAACAAGCTGCTGCCCTGACGGCCAAAACCTCCCGCATTTTCCCCATTTTGGGGGCAGAGAAAAATTTTTGAAAAAATTTCTATTTTCCTATTGACAAAGTAGGAAAGCGTTGCTATAATAACCCCATCGAAAAAAACTTCCCGGATTCAAACCGGAAAAATAAAAGAGGAAGGAGAAAGCCGATTATGAAAACGTTTGGTCACATTTGGATGCCTATGATGGAAATGTGCATGTTTAACATGTGCATGCTTTGCCGTGCGAACGTTTCCGATGGGCTTTCCCGTATGCATGGAAGAGGCTGAGCTTCAAACCAGCCAGCTTTCGCGTTTTCCAAGGGGGCTTCAATCGGGAAGCCCCCCTTTTTTACTTTGTCGAAAGGAGCGTTAACATGCGCCTCACAATTCCTACATCCGTTTCCGGACAGATCATACGAGCCAATCTCCGCAATCAGCGAATGTGCGGCTGAGGGTTTTTAAATCATCCACAAGGCTTTTTTAAAAAAGGCGGCCGGGCCGCCGCTCTTATAAACATACGATTATAAAAATTTTTAAAATGAAAAAAGGAGAAAATCATCATGAAAAAGATTCTTGCTGTTATTCTGACCCTCGTCCTCACACTCGGCGCAGCCGCCGCCCTCACCGCCTGCTCCGGCTCTGATAAGGGGCTGACCGTCGCGGTTCCGAACGACACCACCAATGAGGCCCGCGCCCTCCTGCTGCTGGAGGACAAGGGATACATCAAGCTGAAGGACGGCGCCGGCATCACCGCCACCGTCAAGGACATCGCCGAGAACCCCTACAACCTCACCTTTAAAGAGGTAGAGGCCGCGCAGCTTCCCAACGTGCTGCAGGATGTCGACTATGCCGTTATCAACTCCAACTATGCCATTTCGGCCAACCTGAACCCCGTGAAGGATTCCCTGGCGATTGAGGGCTCCTCTTCGGCCTACGGCAACATCCTCGCCGTGAAGGACGGCAACCAGAACACCGATAAGATCAAGGCGCTTGTGGCCGCTCTGGAGAGCAAGAAGGTTGCCGACTTTATCAAATCCGAGTATGACGGCGCGGTTGTCAGCGTCGTAGAAAACCCCGGCGACGGCTTCGATTCTTCGGTTGATTATGCTGCGCTGGCCGGCACGACCGTTTCGGTTGCCGCCTCTCCGACCCCGCACGCTGAGATCCTGGCCGTTGCGAAGGATATCCTGGCTGAGAAGGACATCACCCTGAAGGTCATTGAGTACACCGACTATGTCCAGCCGAACAACGTCGTCGAGAGCGGAGAAGTGGACGCCAACTACTTCCAGCACACCCCGTATCTGGATGACTTCAATGCAGAGAACGGAACCCACATCGTTTCGGTCGGCGCGATCCATGTTGAGCCGATCGGCGTCTACGGCGGAAAGCAGACCAGCCTCGACGCGATCAAGAAGTAAGGTATACAAAGCCGAATACGCCGGCGGCCGTCAGGGCAACCGGCGTATTCTCCTGTGCGGAGGTTTTTTATATGATTGAAATTCAGCATCTGTCCAAATCCTTTCAAACGGCCGACGGGCAGGTCGACGCACTGCAGGACGTCAGCCTCTCCATCGGGGACGGAGAAATTTACGGCGTCATCGGCATGAGCGGCGCGGGGAAATCCACCCTCGTGCGCTGCATCAACATGCTTGAGCGCCCGACCGAAGGCAGCGTGATCATCGACGGCTGTGATCTGAAAACCCTGTCGGATTCCAAGCTGCGCGCCGTCCGGCGGGAAATTTCGATGATTTTTCAGGGCTTCAACCTCCTGATGCAGCGCACCTGCCTGCGCAACATATGCTTCCCGCTCGAGCTGGCCGGCGTCCCCAAGGCGGAGGCCAGAAAGCGTGCCATGGAGCTGCTGGAGACCGTCGGCCTCCCCGATAAGGCGAGAGCCTATCCGGCGCAGCTCTCAGGCGGACAGCAGCAGCGGATCGCCATCGCCCGGGCGCTTGCCACCAATCCGAAGGTTCTGCTCTGTGATGAGGCGACCAGTGCACTCGATCCCGGGACAACCCACTCGATCCTCGAGCTGATCCGGGACATCAACCGGAAGCTGGGCATTACTGTGGTCATCATCACCCACCAGATGAGCGTGGTGGAGGAAATCTGCACCCACGTCGCCATTCTCGACGGCGGCCGCGTGGTGGAGGAAGGGCCGGTGGACAAGGTGTTCTCCGCGCCGAAGTCGGACGCGGCAAGGCGGCTGGTTTTCCCGGACGGGGCGACCGATCTTCTCCCCTGCCCTGCAGGAGAGCGGCGCGTCCGGGTGGTTTTCAACGGCGCGCTTGCAGCCGGCCGGCCGCTGATTACCCAGATGGCCATAGACAAGCACATCGCCGCCAATATTTTAGCGGCCTCCACCAAGTGCGTCGGGGATAAGGTCTACGGCAACATGCTGCTCAGCCTGCCGGGAGACGCCGCCGCGGTGGAGGAAGCTATCCGCTATCTGCAGGCGATGCCGGATATCCTTGCAGAGGAGGTGCAGGATCATGTTTGACAAGCTGTTTTCCAGCGAAGTGCTGGAGGAAGCGCTTCAGATTTTTAAAAATGAATTCCCCCTCGCCATATGGGAGACCTTCTATGTCACCCTGCTGGCAACCGCCTTTGCCATTGTGATCGGGCTGCCGCTTGGCGTACTGCTGGTCACCGGAGAAAAGGGCGGCATCCGCCCGCTTCCCAAATGGCTGATGCATTTGCTCAATATCATCATCAACCTGCTGCGGTCGGTGCCCTTCCTGATCCTGATGATTATGGTCTTTCCGCTGACGCGGCTGATTGTCGGCACTGCGGTCGGCACGCCGGCCTCTATCGTGCCGCTGGTCATCGCAGCCTTTCCCTTTGTGGCGCGGCTTGTGGAGGGCAGCCTGCGTGAGGTCAGTCCCAACATCATCGAAGCGGCGCAGAGTATGGGCGCCTCCCCTCTCCAGATCATCTGCAAGGTCATGATCCCGGAAAGCGTGCCCTCCCTGATTTCCAACGCGACCATCGCGATTACGACCATCCTGGGCTACTCGGCGATGAGCGGCATCATCGGAGGCGGCGGCCTCGGCAAAATCGCGATCAACTACGGCTACTACCGGTACAAGTACCTTGTGATGCTGCTGGCCGTAATTCTGCTGATTGTGCTGGTTCAGATTTTCCAGAGCGTCGGCACCCGCCTCTCCACGAAGTCGGACAAGCGCCTGAAGAACAAGGCATAATCTCCGGAATACAAGAGGTCATATAAAGCAAAACATCCGCCGAAAGCGGGAGGCGTTCTCCCTCCTTCTTCGGCGGATGTTTTTTTCGTATATTCCGACGGCTGTACAGGCCTCGCGGGTTACACAGGCTGCATAAGTCTGCCCGGGCTGCATAAGTCTGCCCGGGCTGGCCGATTGCCCGATTATTCGATCGCCCGACCGCCCGCTTCCCCGGCTGACCGCACAAAGCGTATAAGGCTTTCGGCCGTGGTAAAACAGAGGCGGCGGATTCCATCGCGGCCGCCGCGATGCTGAACACTCCCCCCAAAAAAGCGGCAGAGAAAAAGAGGATGGCGTTCATCAAAACTGCCATCCTCTTTGTTTTTTCAGAAAACTCAGCGGGTTGTCCGCTTTTTCCGGAGGAGCTGCGTCAGCAGCAGTCCGCCCGAGGCCAGCACCGCGGCAAGCCACACCGGCAAAAGGCCGGCGTCTCCGGTTTTCGGGAAGGGATTTTCGGCGGCAGGCTGTTTGGCCTGCCCCTGATCGGCAGGTGAAGAACTCGCGGCGGGCTGCTTCGGAGTGGTTTTCAGCTCGACCTCCCCGCAGCGCGTGCAGGTGTGCCGGATCTGCCCCTCCTTTTCGGCCGTGGCGGCAGCAACAACCTCGTCCTGCCCCCAGAGATGACCGTCGTGCACCGTGATTTTCACCGCAGTCGTGTTGCCGGCCTTATCGGTCGCGACAAGCGTCTGCGCGTCCGTGCGGTAGGACAGGACAACCTTTCCGTCGGTCGGAGTGACCGGGCTGCCGTTCAGCGTCACGCTGTCCAGATAGGCGTCCGCAATCTCGACCGTTACGGCGTCGCAGTAGTCTCCGCCGTCCTTTACGCCGGTGATTGCAGGCGCGGTGCTGTCCAGCACAATCCGGTCGGAGGAAAGCAGGGCCGCATTCCCGGCCTTGTCGGTCAGCCGGGCATATACCACATAGGTGCCGTCAGCCTCCAGCCGGAGTCCGTCGGTATAAGCCTTCCACCCGGTTATGGAGGAGGGATCCTCTATTTCCCCGGTCGAGAGGAAATACTCTGTTTTTTCCATGCCGCTTTCGGTATCGGAAGCCGAGATGCGTATATCCAGCGCCTCTTTGAAGAAAAGGGTGTCATCGCCGCCCGAGAGGCTTTTTTCTCCCGATTTGATCTGCCCGGCAGGCGCGGTGGTATCGGGCGCGGTATCGCCATAGGCCTTTTCACAGACCAGGCAGACCGCCTTCTCAAAATAAGTTGCCGTGCCGCCGCGGTGAGGCTGCCGTGCCTCCTTTACCGTGCAATTTTCGTTCCCGCAGACATGCCAGTGTCCAATCTCATCCGAGAAAATTTCCCCGGTGAAGTCATGCGTTTTTCCCGCGGTCAGAACCACACCGCAGGCGCAGGAGACCGGCGTTGTGCAGTCTCCGTCATCGGTGCCGGTATGCTGCTCGGAGGCTGCAAGAACCCTCCCGCAGACCGAACAGACACGGCGGTGGGTTCCGTCGCCGTTGTCCACACACTGCTCGGTGTGCGTCTCGCAGGGGGCGATCTGCGAGAACAGCCAGTTCATAAGCCCCTCTCTGGTAGAGGCGTAGTCCCAGACGTTGTGGCCGTAGCCCTGAAGCTCCTCATAAATAATCGAGCTGCCGCCGGCCGCTTTGATCGCATTGACCATAGCGCGCGTGCCGCTGACCGGTACAATGCCATCGGTGCTGTCATGAATGGTCCAGATCGGTTTTTCCACCAGCTGCTGCGCATAGGCTACATCCGCACCGCCGCAGAGCGGGACGCCCGCCGTAATCAGGTCGGGGTGGCGCATCATCAGATCCCAGGTTCCAAACCCGCCCATCGAAAGGCCAAATCCGTAGACGCGGCTGTCATCTACCGAATACGCATTCTTTATGCTGTCCAGAATCTCCACAACCGCTTTCAGCTCGTTGGACTCCGGCACGTTCGCGACCGAGTAGTTGCCATCGGACCAGGGTGTGTCCACCCACTGATTATTATTGGGGCACTGCGGGCAGATCACGATGGATCCGTATATGGGAGAGTTGAGGTCGTTGAAAAGATTCTGCACCGCATTTCGCATCTGTGCGCTGTTGTCATCTCCCCGTTCGCCCGCGCCGTGCAGAATCAGCAGAAGCGGATAGTCCGCCTCGGGCGTATAGCCGTCGGGAATGAAAATGCGGTATTTGAGTACTGTGCCGTCCGTGGCGGTAAAGCTCTTCGCCTGAAACGCCTGATAGATATCGACCGCCCGGCTCGGCAGATTATACACCAGTGCTTTTTTCGCCGAAGCCGCCAGCGGCATGGGAGCGGCCTGCTCCTGCCCGCTTACGGCAAAGGCGGCGCCGGAAAACAACAGCGAAAGGCAAACCAGCCAGGATAGCAGAACTGTAAATTTACGAAGCATATAAAAGAACATCCCAATTTTCTTAAATTCAGTACATTATAACAAACCGCTTTGCATTACGTCAAGCGGGGAATCCCGGATATTTCCGGCCACATGGTACAAAAAGCGACTTGCTTTGGACAAATTCCTCACATCAGCAGGAATTTCACCTCCCGCCCACGCGCCCGGCCGGAAAGCGCAGGGCAGAGAAAAAGCCTCCCTTTTTTTAAAAAAAAGGGAGGCTTTTCAGCGCTGTATCTTTTTTTGAGGGCAGGCGGTTATTCCGCCCGGGGATAAGGCACTTTTTTAAAACCCAGGCGCGGGAGTCTCCTCCCTTTTTCCGCCCTCTGCTTTTCGCTTCCGGTTATTTTGTCGTGCTGCCGAAGCCGCCGTTGCGCACCCCGTCGGCCTCGTCGTCCACCGTGATGCCGTACTCGACAAAAATGCCCTGGGCAAACCCCTCCCCCGGCTGGAGGGTGAGGGTTTTCCCCTCATTGGAATCATTGGTGACCTTGATGAAAATATGCCCCTCGTTGTCCGAGTTGTAGTAGTCGCTGTCGATGATGCCAACCGTGTTGTTCAGCTGCAGCCGATACTTGAAGCCCAGCCCGCTGCGGGGATAGAGCTTGAGCACCCAGCCCTCCGCAATCTTTACCCGGATGCCGGTGGGGATTTTCACCGTCTCCCCCGGGGCGATGGTCAGCGCCGCCGGGCTGTAGAAATCATACCCGGCCGAGCCGGCCGTCGCGCGCTGCGGCAGCCGGAGATTTTCATAAACCTCCGCCGCGTCGCCGAGGTCGTAGTCGGCGGCAAACCGTGCGGGAGAGACCTTTTCAAATTTCGCAATCCGTTTCATGGAATCTTTCCTTTCTGCTTTAAGCACGGCCGTTTTCGACACGGCGGCTTGTTTTGTATTGATCAAAGGGAGGCGCGCCGCCATTCATTCAGGCGTGCAGCACGATTTTGCCGGTGTCGAGGCTTTTTTGCACGTCGATCACCCGCTGGTTGGCGCTGCCCTTCCAAAAAAGCTTGTTGTCAAGCAGCGCCTTTTCAAACCGGCCGTCGACCAGCACGTCGACATACTGCATCAAGGGGAGGTCCCGGACCTCTTCAAACAAAAAGCCGGTGTAGCACCAGATGGTCTTTCCCGGAAGCTCGGCCTTGACCCTTTGCATAAGGCGGCCAACCTCTGCCCGATTGTCGGGATGCAGCGGGTCGCCGCCGCTGAAGGTGATCCCGGATATGTAATCCCGCGAGAGGTCGGAGAACAGCTCGGCCTCGGCCGCGGCGTCGAAGGGCAGGCCGCCGTGAATATCCCAGGTCACGGGATTCTGGCAATCCTCGCAGTGATGGCTGCATCCGGCCACCCAGAGGACGGTGCGCAGCCCATCTCCGTTCAGCATATCGTCGGTCGTGATATTGTGATACCGCATTACATACTTCTCCTGTCCGCAATCTCAGCCATTTTGGCGTCGTTGAGGCGGGTGTCGCCCTTCACTCTTGAATAGGAAAGGTAGCCGTTCATCCGCTCGATCTTGGTCAAATTTTTGCTGCCGCATTTGGGGCAGACGTCCATCTCCAGCTCCTGATGGCCGCAGTCGTCGCAATAGGCCAGGGAGAGGTTGACCCCTTCATAAAAGCCCATCTTCATCGCCCGCTCGACCAGGGTTTTGACCGCCTCGGTATTATAGTCGATGGGGTACTTGACATACTGGATTTTGCCGCCGTTCATCAGATCCCAGAACCGCTTTTCCAGATCCTGCTTGCGGATGGGGGAAATATCCTCCGACACGTGGCAGTGGAAGGAATTGCTCACATACTCCCGGTCGGAGACGTTGGGAACAATCCCATATTTCGCCCGGAACTGCTTGACCTGCAGGCCGCAGAGATTCTCGGCCGGGGTGCCGTAGAGGGCGTAGAGATTGCCGTCCTCCTCCTTAAACTCGGCCACACGCTTGTTGATGAACCGCATGACCTCCAGCGCAAACTCCCCGTCCTCGACCAGAGATTTGCGGTTATAAAGCTGCTGCAGCTCGTTGAGGGCGGTGATGCCGAAGGAGGCAGTCGCCGTTTTGAGCAGCGGCTTGATCTTATCATGAATGCCGAGATGGCCGCCGTAGAACCCGCCCTCGCAGTAAGCCAGCGGGTTGGTGGAGGCGCGCATCTCGCCCAGATACTCATACGTCCGGATGTGGAGGCGGCGGATCAGGTTGAGGTAGTAATCCAAAACCTCATAAAAATCGCGACTCTCCTTCTGCGCCTTGGCGTAGATCATCGGCAGGTGCAGGCTGACCGCGCCGATGTTGAACCGGCCGACAAAAATTGGCTTGTCCTCCTCGTCCGCCGGCTTCATGCCGCCCCGCTCGTACCAGGGGGACAAAAAGGCGCGGCACCCCATAGGAGAGACGACCCGGCCGTATTTTTTATACATCTCGGCTACATAGCCCTCCCCGGTCAGGGAGAGCCAGTCGGGATACATGGTTTTGGCCGAGCACTCGACCCCCGCCTCAAACACATCGTAGAGCGGCTTGCCCTCGCTGTGCAGATTTTCATCATACAAAAAGACGATTTTGGGGAAGAGCACCGGCTTCTTGCACCATTTTTTGCCCTGGCCGCCCTTGCGGACCTTTAGCATGATTTTGGTTGCCATTTTGGCAAAACGCCCGGTTCCAAGCCCGACCGTCATGGTGATGAAGGGATAATCTCCCCGGCTGGAGGCAACCGTGTTGAACTTGTACTCCCACCCCTGGAAGCCCTGGTGGAAATCATTCTGGACGTCGCGGAGCGCCTCGGCCTCCGCCTTCTCCTGCGCAAGGCCCATGGCAAGGTAGCGGTCACGCTGGCGCACAAAGGTCTTTTCAGCATAGGGGGCGAGGATCTTGTCCACCTCCGGCACGGTGAAGCCGCCGTACTGCTGGCTGGCGGCCGAAAGCACGATGTCCCCGATCACGTCGAAGGCGACGTCGAGGCTTTTCGGCTCATTGTACCAGAGGTTGCCCATCTCAAACCCGTCCTTCAGCACGCTCTGCACGTCGAAGAGGCAGCAGTTCATGGTATCGCGCCTTGCCGACATGTCGTGGACATAGATGTACCCGTCGCGGCAGGCCTGCAGCTCCTCCACCGTCATGAAAAACTTCTGATACAGTTCCTTATTCAGCTGGTTGAAAATCAGCGACCGCTTGGTCGAGACCAGCGCCGAGTCGGAGTTGGAGTTTTCCTTATCCCCGATGTACATGATGGCCTGACTCTTTTTATACACCTCGTCCAGCATGTGGACGAAATCCTGCTTATAGTTGCGGTAGTCGCGGTAGCTCTTGGCCACCTTCGGATTGACGAGGTCGAGTGCCCCCTCGACGACGTTGTGCATTTCGGCGATGGGAATCAGATCCTTACCCATATTCAGCACCTTGCCGTCGACAAAGTCGCAGATCTGGCCGATCTCCTCCTCCGTAAAGGTGATGAGGGCGCGGGCGGCCGATTTATTGACGGCGGTAACTACCTTCTGGACATTGTATTCCTCAAGCGTGCCGTCCTTTTTGATAATGCGAATCATAATCCTCGTTCCTTTCGCAATATATCGGTGTGTCATATACACAGATACACAAGATGTTGATGTCTATAGTACCACAATTGCAAAGAAATAAACAGTGTATTTTTGCACAAAATTTTTTAAATTTTTTGTAGAGAGAGGGGGTGAGCCGCCCCGTTCTCCTACCGCGCAGCCGGACAGCCGGGCGGCCGGCTCTGTCCCTTATACAGTATGTGCGGCACAGCCGGGGAGAAAGGCGGGAATATCCTCCGAACCCGGCCGGCGGCGGAAGAAGGGCGGGCGAAACGAAAGCCCGGCTCCCATATCCGGGAACCGGGCTTTTTTAAAATTCAGCTTATGCCGGCCTTACGGCTTGGGCACCGTGCCGCCGTTATAGTATCCGTTCTCATACCCGATCAGGCTCTCCACCGTGGTGGAGAAGGCATAGCCCAGAGGCGTGCCGTTGACCGTGATATGGTAGCGGCGGTCGCTTGTCTTGGCGAAGGAGACCTGCAGGCTCTCCCGCGCGGCGTCGGTGTAACGGAAGGTGAGCTGCAGCGCGCTCTCCGACCCGGCGGGCGCCGCCTCGGTCGTGAACTCGGTCGCGTAGCAGGAAAGCATGAACTGATAGAGGTTCTGGAAGCTCGCGCTCTCCCGCACGACGCCGTCGCAAGTGACGGTGACCACCTTATTCTCATTCTCATCGGTCGAATGGGAAAGGTTGTAGACATGCGTCCCGGCCGAGGTAGAAACCGTGACCGACGAAATCGTGCTGATGTCGTCCAGCAGGATGTAGTTGTTGTAATAATCGGTCTGGCTGTATCCGGCGAAGGGGAGGGTGGATTTCGCCACCTTGTAAATCACCGGCACATCGTCGTGCATGACGGCATAATAGCTGTCATCCCCGTCGACGGCAGAGATTTTCAGCCGCTTGTGATAGCTGCCGACCGAGTACTCGACCACAACCTGCGGCGTATCCATGTGATATTTGGCAAGGGTGGCCGCGTCCGGCTCTACCGCATAGGCGCCGTCGCCCGTAAGTCCGGTTTTAATCGGAGAAATCAGCGCGTCACCCGCATCTCCCATAACGTTCTGCCGCACCGGCGCCGTCATGATGTAAGGAATGTAGGAGGAGGCGTCATAAGGATTGCTGGTGATGGTAATGGGCGAGGCATAGGCCGTTCCGCTGATCACCACCGAATCAACCTTGGACAGAGCGCCGTCGCTGTCAAAGTAGGCTGCCGTCCCCTCCTCCGAAGAAACGGCGGGGAACATGACCACATTGATGAAGTAGTAAACACCCACCTCAAAATCGCCGACGGTGGACGATCCGATCAGGTAAACGTCATTCGACCCGGCCAGACGGGCGTACTTGCCGTCGGCGGCCGGAGAATCTCCGCCAAAATACAGGGTATACCCTTCCCCGCTTTTGCCCGTGACCTCCAGCGTGATTACCGGCGTGTCCAGGCCGTAGAGGGAAAAGTCCTCCACCCCGCTCGCCATCAGGCGGGTGGCCGTAATGGCGGCAGCGTTGTCGGCAAACACGCCGCTGGTTGTGGTGTTGATGTAGGAGTTGCTCATCCCCTCCACATACCAGTTGGTGACCTCCTCACTGCCAGACGAGGTCGTGGAGGAGGCTTCCTCCACCTTGGGACGCAGGGTAAAGCTGCCGGTTTCGTTTTGCAGTGTAATCGCGGTGATGTCCTCCTCCGCGATCGAGGCGACCGGGATGTTCATGGACACGGCTGTACTGCTGGAGGAGGCTGCCTCCTCCTCGGTCGGGATGAACTTGACGATCGCGACGGCCGATCCGGCCAGAATGGCCAGCACCAGCACGGCCGCGATGATGTTGCGAACCCGCCGGCTCTTGCCGGCCGGCTTCCGCTTATCCTCCACCGGCGTCTCACCAAAAACGGTCGAGCCGGAAAGATCCACCTCGCTCCCGTCATACTCCTCATAGCCGAAGGAATCCTCGGAAGCCGCCTCAATCGGGGCGGCATCCTCCCCGGCCGGAGTCCCGGCCGCCTCCGGCGCGGCTCCGGCAGCCGGGGGCACATCCTCCCCCGGAGTCAGGGGGCGGTTTTCCTCTTCAAACGGATGGCTCATCTGTTTTTCCTCCTGCTCCAGATCACGATACCTATGACAAGGACCGCCACCGGCACAATGCCGACAAAGATGATCTTGACAATGTTCGAGGCCAGCACAGTAACCTGATCCGAGAAGCTCTCGACCGAGATGGTCTTGTTGGTGAAGGTGACCTCATCGGCGTTGCGGCCGGAAAGCTGGTTGAACACGCCGAGCGTCAGCTCCATATTGCCGACCGTGCCGGTAAAGTTCAGCCAGTCGTCGCTGACAAAATCCACGCTCGAGAAGGCGAGCAGATAGCTTTTCAGCTCCTCATGATTGCTGCCGTAGACCATATCCTGCGATACGATCACACTGGAGAGCGCCTGCTTTGCGGAATTGTCGGGCGTCCAATCCTCACCGACGCCGAGCGGCCGGACAACCACGGTGTCGCTGGTGGCCATAACCTCGGTCGTGGTGCGGTTCCCCTGACTCTCAAACCGGACCGACATCGGAATGTTCCCGCCGCAGAGATAGAGGCGTCCCAGGCTGTCGGTCGAGGAGGTGTAGTCGCTCTTTTTGCTGGTCATGCCGTAGATATAGTTGGTCTGATAAATATTGTTCGCCTCGGTCTCATACACCGAACCGGGCATGCAGCTGATGCCCCACTCGGCCAAAAAGGCATAGAGGTTGGGCAGATCGGGCGAGTCGGCGCTG
Organism: uncultured Oscillospiraceae bacterium; assembly: GCA_900543525.1. Classification (GTDB taxonomy): domain Bacteria; phylum Bacillota; class Clostridia; order Oscillospirales; family Acutalibacteraceae; genus UQRS01. The sequence continues at coordinate 38,302 of UQRS01000001.1, read as the reverse complement.
CCGAAGAACACCAGCGTTTTTCCCCGCTGGCCGCCGTTGTCGAGGAAGGCGTCCAGCTTTTCCAGCTCGGCGCCGGAATAGTCCGAGGAAGGCGCGGCGATCATCAAAACCTCCACACTCTCGTCGATGTCGTAGCCGATGAGGTTGTCAATCGCCGTAACGTTGTAGTTGTTGTCGGCCAGGGTGCTGTTCAGCGCGTCCAGCGCCGCGCCGTTCATGTGCGCGGTGATGTAGGCGACCTCGGTCGTCTTGTCCGAGGTCACGCTGTAAATGGCGGAGGTCACCGCCGACTCCACCTTCGAGCCGGTCAGCTCATATCCGGTGCCGTAGTAGGCGGCATAGCCTCCGGCAGAATCGGAAACATCGTACAGGTCGGCAAAGGAAAGCACCTTGCTTCTCGACACCGGCTGACCGTCCAGCTCAAAGCTGCTCTCAATCAAGATCGAGCCATAGGTCAGGTTGGCCGACGAGCCCACCCGCGCCTTGATATCCGAAAACTCCGGCGACTGCGGGTCGGCATAGACCACCTGGATATTGCTGTTGTACTTGGTATACTCATCCAGGAGGGTCATCGCCTGGGTATAATACTTTCCGTTGGTCGAGTCGGTCGCGTTGTAGTAGTAGGAGGCGTACTGCGCCATATAGGTTGCGTAGTCCCCTTCGGTTGCGCAGACCGTGATGGTCACCGGACGGGTGATCCCCTTGATATACTCGATGTTCTTCTCCGACACCGAGTAGTCGCCCCCCTCGGTCAGATCAATATTGAGCGGGAAGCGCTGCACCAGCGCGGTGGCAAGAATGTTGATCACGATAAAAACGGCAATGGCCACCGCGATAAAGGCGATGGAATAAGCGCCGTGCTTCAGCGCAAACCTGCTGCGAACCTTCTTCTGTGCCGGTTCGGTATTCATTTTGTTCGACATGGTTTCCATCCCCCTTTCGTCAGGCGTAGCGTTTCTTCTCAAGCACGCGCACGGTCAGGAAGAGGAAGAGTGCGGCAAAGCTTAAAAAGAAGATGACGTTGGAAAGGTCGAGGATCCCCTCGGTAAAGGTTGTGTACCGTCCGCTGAAGGAAATCCACTCGACCGCTTTGGTCACCCACGCCACATTGAGGATCTGGGCAAAGGTGTCCATCAGAATCAGCACAAGCGAGATGGCAAAGCTGCCGATGGCGGCGACCACCTGACTCTCGGTCAGGGCCGAAACAAAGAGGCCGACCGCGATCAGAGCCGCGCCAAAGAGGACGATGCCGACCACATTGCCGATGAAGGTTGCCCAGTCGGGCGTGACCTTAAAGGCGACGATGATCTGGAAAAGCAGCGTCTCCGCAAAGCCGAGGAGGAAAAAGCAGAGGGCGGCAAAAAATTTCCCCAGCACGATGGAGGAGAGACGGACCGGCGCGGTCAGCAAGGCCTGATCGGTTTTCTGCCGCTTGTCCTCACTCATCAGCTTCATCGTGATGATCGGCACGGTAAACATGACGATCGTGAACATCTGGGAAAAGATAAACGAGGTATACGGATACCCGTTGGCATACATATACGCAAAGAAATAGCCCGAGAACAGTGCATAGATGGCCAGGACAACATATCCGACCGGAGAGGTAAAATACGCCTTGAACTCTCTTTTAAAAATCGCTGCCATTACGCCTCATCCTCCTTTTCTTCCACGCCGGACTCCGGCTGTGCGGGTGCTGTCGCCGCTGCCGGCGCCGCGTCCTTTTCGGCCGCTTTGGCCTTCATCAGCTCACGGAACCGCTGGTTGGAAGCGCCGTCGGTCAGGCGCAGGAATATCTGCTCCAGCGTCAGCTCGTTGGTCGACAGCTCCACAACCGGCCAGCGCCGCTCGGCCAGCCGGTCGAAAACGGCACGCCGCACATCGGCTGCGCCCAGCGGCTCAACCACAAAGTCGCCGACGCCTTTTTCCCGGCTGCCGACGAACTGAATACTCTTGACCGTCGGAATCGACCCGATCGCCCGCAGCACATCCTGCTTGGGGCCGGCGATGCGATAGGTCAGGGAGTGGTCGTCGGACAAAAGGCGGGAGAGATTCTCCGGCGTGTCGTCGGCGATCATCTCGCCCTTATTGATGACGATGATCCGGCGGCAGACCGCCTGAATCTCCGACAAAATGTGGGAGGAAAGGATAACCGTATGGTTTTTGCCGAGCTGGTGGATGAGGGTGCGGATCTCGATAATCTGCTTGGGATCGAGGCCGACGGTCGGCTCGTCCAGAATCAGCACGTCGGGGTTGCCGATCAGCGCCTGTGCAATGCCGACCCGCTGGCGATAGCCCTTTGAAAGATTCTTGATCAGCCGGTTATAAACATCCTCAATCCGGACCAGACGGCAGATTTCCTCCAGATGCGGCTTGCGGGGCAGGCGCACCTTTTTCAGCTCGAATATGAAATTCAGATACTCCTTCACCGTCATGTCGAGATAAAGGGGCGGCAGCTCGGGCAGATAGCCGATGTGGCGCTTGGCCTCATCCGGGTTGTCGAGAATGTCATACCCGTCGACCGTCACCTTCCCCTGCGTCGGCGAAAGATAGCCGGTCAGAATATTCATAATGGTGGATTTTCCGGCGCCGTTCGGGCCGAGAAATCCGAGAACCTCCCCGTCCTCAACCCGGAAGCTGACGTCGTTGACGGCGAGGTGGCTGCCGTATCTTTTGCTCAGATTTGCAACCTCGATCATTTTGCGAACCATTCCTTTCGTTGCAGCATGAAGAGCGCGTTTTCGGCCGAAGCCAAACGCCCCCTGTTGGCATAATATACATACAGTGTACACGATAAACGCGTCGGGATTGTAAACGATTTTTAAATATTGTATCATAAATTGCGGGAAAGGGAAAGCTTTTTCGGTGCGCGGCCACAAAAAGCCTCTCCTCCGGCGCAAAAAGCGTTGACCTTTTCTTTTTCAGCCGTTACAATAAAGAGGCAAATTCGCATCACCGAAAGGAAGGATACCCTTGGCTCAGATCAAACCTTTTAAAGCCCTGCGCTTTACCGAAAAGGCCGGCCCGATCGGCGAGCTGGTCTGCCCGCCCTACGACATCATCAGTGAGGAGGAGCGGCGCGCCTATCTCCGGCAGAACCCGCACAACGTCATCCGGCTGGAGCTGCCGCGCGAGGGGGAGAACCCCTATCTGGAGGCGGGGCGCACCCTCTCGGAGTGGGAGGCCGAAGGCTCGGTTGCGGTCGATCCGACCCCCGCAATCTATATTTATGAAGAGGCGTTTACCGCCCACGGCCGCTCTTACGCGGTGAAGGGCTTCATCTGCCGGGTGAAGCTGGAGGAATTTTCGGCCGGCGTCATCCTCCCGCATGAGGAAACCTTGTCCAAGGCCAAGACCGACCGCTTCGATCTGATGCAGGCGACCCGCTGCAATTTCAGCCAGATCTACTCCTTATACAACGATGACGGAGGCTGCGGCGAGCTGCTCGACCGGCTTTCGTCCGGCGCGCCCGATCAGGAACTGACCGACGGCGACGGGGTGACCCACCGCCTGTGGATTGTGCCCGAAAACGCGCAGACCGCCGAGCTATGCCGCCGGTTCGCCGATAAAAAGCTCTACATCGCCGACGGCCATCACCGGTACGAAACCGCCCTTGCTTACCGCCGTGCGCTGGCGGAAAAGGGGGAGGCGCCGCAAAGCGGCGCGGCCGATTATGTGATGATGTGCCTGGTCGCGATGGAGCACCCGGGGCTGGTTGTTTTTCCGACCCACCGGATTGTACGCGGCCTTGACGGCTTCCGGGCAGCGGATGTGCTGGAGAAATGCCGCAGCTGCTTTGACCTTGCCGACCTCGCCGACGGCAAAGCCGCAAAGGCGGCGCTGGATGCGGCTTACGCCGCGGGGAAGAAGGCATTTGCACTGTACAGCGGGCGCTACACTCTGCTGACGCTGCGCGATTCCTCGGTTATGGAGCAGCTTCTGCCGGACGCCTCTCCCGCGCTGCGCGGGCTGGACGTCAGCGTGCTGCACACGCTGGTGCTCGAGCGGCTGTTCGGCATCGACAAGGCGAACATGGCGGCCGGAAAGAATCTGGTCTACACCCGGGACGAGGGGGAGGCGGTCGCCGCCGTGGACAGCGGCGCGGCCGACTGCGCCTTTCTGCTCAACCCCACCCGGGTGGAGGAGATTCGCGACGTTGCCGCCGCGGGCGAAAAAATGCCGCAGAAATCCACCTATTTCTACCCCAAGCTGATTACCGGCATGGTTATGAACGCCCTGCGGTAGCAGCCCTTTCAAAGCCGGAGCAAACAGGGCGCGAAAAGAAAAATTTTTTCCGCGCGCTCTTGACAAATCCGAAACGCCGGCATATAATAACAGCAAATCTTTAAAAACTGCGACGGGAAAAAGATACCCTGCCTTCACCATGAAGAGAGTCGGCGGCCGGTGCGAGCCGATGGGAAGTCGGGTATGTATAGCTCATCCCTGAGTTGCGCGTCTGATTCTTTTTATAGGGCGCGCCGGACGATCTCCGTTAAAAGGTCAGGCCTTGTTAGAGGCTGGCGAAGGGCTTTTGCAAAAAAGCAAAGGCCGAATATGGGTGGTACCACGTGGAAAGCTTTCCCCGTCCCTGTTTTGGGACGGGGATTTTTTTATTTTCTTCGCCGACTCACAGAGCCGAACAATCCAAAGCTTATGAAGGAGTGTCTACACATGAAACAAGGGTACGAAAAATATATTCCGTTCAAGCAGATTGATCTGCCCGACCGCCAGTGGCCGAGCCGGGTGATCGACAAGGCGCCGGTCTGGTGCAGCGTGGATCTGCGCGACGGAAACCAGGCGCTGGTCAATCCCATGAATATGGAGGAGAAGCTGACCTTCTTCAAGGCGCTGTGCGACATGGGCTTTAAGGAGATTGAGATCGGCTTCCCCTCGGCCAATGAGACCGAGTATGAAATCTGCCGCGAGCTGATTGAAAAAAATCTCATCCCCGACGACGTCTGGATTCAGGTGCTGGTGCAGGCGCGCCCCCATCTGATCCGCCGCACGTTTGAGGCCATCCGGGGTGCCAAAAACGTCATTGTGCATTTTTACAATTCGACCTCCACGCTGCAGCGCAAGGTCGTTTTCCGCAAGGACTGCGCCGGCATTACCGAGATTGCGGTAGAGGGCGCCAAGCTCATCCGTGAGCTGACCGAGGCGGAGACGGACGGCTGCAACATCCGGTACGAATACTCTCCCGAGAGCTTTTCGGGTACCGAGCCGGAGTTTGCGGTGGACATCTGCGCCGCTGTGCTGGACGCGCTGGGCGCGACGGCCGAAAACCCGGTCATCCTCAACCTGCCCAACACGGTGGAGATGTGCACCCCCAACACCTTTGCCGATCAGGTGGAATATTTCATCCGTCATCTGCCGGGCAGAGAACGGGCCATCATCAGCATTCATCCCCACAATGACCGCGGCACCGGCGTGGCTGCGGCCGAGCTGGCCATGCTGGCCGGCGCCGAGCGTGTGGAGGGCACCCTCTTCGGCAACGGAGAGCGGACCGGCAACCTCGACATCGTGACCGTGGGACTGAACATGTACACCCAGGGGGTTGACCCGAAGCTGGATTTCAGCGACCTGCCCGCCCTGCGTGAAATGTACGAAAGCTGCACCAAAATGCATGTCGGAGAGCGGCACCCCTACTCCGGCGAGCTGGTGTTCACCGCCTTCTCCGGCTCTCATCAGGACGCCATCAACAAGGGCGACGCGTATATGAAGGAGTCGGGCACCGAGTATTGGGAGATTCCCTACCTCCCGATCGACCCGGCCGACGTCGGCCGGCAGTACGAGCCGATCATCCGCATCAACTCCCAGTCGGGCAAGGGCGGCGCGGCCTATATCATGCAGCACGTTTTCGGCTACACCCTGCCCAAGGCGATGCACCCCGAGTTCGGGGCGGCCGTCACGGCCAAGTGCGACGCACTCGGCCGCGAGCTGTCGAACGAGGAGGTCAAGCAGGTCTTTGACGACGAGTATCTGAACATTCCGCGCAAATACCGCATCGACGTCCACGGCTTTACGGAGGAGTCGAGCGAGTTCGAGTCCAAGGTACGCTTCAGCGGCTGTCTGGAGGTAGACGGCAAGCCGACCGAGATTGAGGGCGTGGGCAACGGGCCGATCGACGCCTTCTTCAACGCGCTGTCCCACGTCGGCATCACCGATTATGAATTCCTGTCCTACAGCGAGCACGCGATTTCGACCGGCTCGGATTCCAAGGCGATCTGTTACATCAACCTCAAAAAGCCGGACGGCAAAAGCCTCTTCGGCGTCGGAATCGCCGGGAACATCAACCGCGCCTCGATCAAGGCGATCCTCTGCGCCATCAACCGTGCGGCGCTTGGAAAGTAATTTTTCGCAGCCGGGAGGCCGTGCAGCCGGATTAAGTAGATCGTCGGCCGATCATCCGACCGACCGCACATCCAACCGGGCGACCGACTGACCGGACCGGTTAATGACTCCGTCAAGCGGCAGCTGCGCCCGAATTTTTATAAAGAAAAACACCCGCCAAAAGGGGAAAAGGGAACGATACCCCTCCCCCACTCTTGGCGGGTGCGCTTTTTTATCGTCGGCCGTCGCCGGCCGGGCGAAAGAGCCTGCCGTACAAAGGCTGAGTGTTAATAAGGCATTACCATCGGTTAACAAGGACAAACACGCCTGACAGCGCGTCTTTTCGGCGATTTTTGCCCTTTTTACCTTGGCGGGCGTCAGCATTATTCGGGGATTTTGCCTTTTCTTGTATCAAAAATATATCATTTTGAAGTGCCTTGCGGTTTCGTAGCTTTAAAAATTCTTTATTAAGAAGTCGAAAAGCGAGGCAAGGCTGGCGCCTTGCGAGTTTTTTTGACAAAGTAATAATGGATTTTTATGCGAGAAACCAATACTTCCTTGTTAACACTCAGCCAACGGCCGGTGCAGAGTTTTTTCATAAGCCGCCGCCCTTCAAAGGCCGGCCGCGCCTTTATTTTGCGGCCAGCTCCTCCGCAAGGGCGAGGATTTGCGCGCGGCTCTCCGCATTCAGGGCGGAGCGGACGGTTACCGTATTTTCCGCAAAGGTGAGGTTCTTCGCCTTCTCCAGCGCGGCCTTCATCCCTTTGATGGCCGTGGGTGCCCAGCTGCCATTCTCGATCAGGCCGACCGTGCGGTTCTGAAAATTCCGCTCGGTCAGATGATGAATGAAGGTTTCCATAAACGGGAAAAGCCCCGCGTTATAGGTCGGGCTTGCCAGCACCAGCCGATCATAGCAGAAGGCGTCCTCGATCGCCTCATGCATATCGCAGCGGGCCAGATCGTGCAGCTCCGCCTTGATCCCCTTTTGCACCAGCGTATCGCGCAGCAGCACAGCGGCGTCCATCGTATGCCCATAAATGGAGGTGCAGCAGATGCAGACCCCCTCGCTCTCCGCCCGGTAGGAGGACCAGATGTCATAAAGATTCAGATAATAGCCGAGATTCTCCTCCAGCACGGGGCCGTGCAGCGGACAAATGCGCGCGATGTCCAGCGCCGCGGCCTTCTTCAGCACCGCCTGCACCTGCGCGCCGTATTTTCCGACAATGCCAAAGTAGTAGCGCCTGGCCTCGCAGGCCCAGTCCTCCTCCACATCCAGCGCGCCGAATTTTCCGAAGCCGTCGGCCGAAAAGAGCGTTTTTTCAGCCGCGTTGTAGGTCATCATAACCTCCGGCCAATGCACCATCGGCGCAAAGACAAAGGTCAACTCCTGCCGGCCGAGAGAGAGGCGCTCTCCGTCCTTTACCGTAACCGTATTTTTAAGGGTCAGATCGGGGAAAAACTGCCCGATCATCGAAAAAGTCTTGGCGTTGCCCACTACGGCCGCCTCCGGATACCGATCGACGAAAGCGTCGATCGAAGCCGAATGATCCGGCTCCATATGCTGCACAATCAGGTAGTCGGGCGTCCTGCCGTCCAGCGCCCGGTCGAGATTTTGCAGCCACTCCTGTGTCTTGGACTGATCGACCGTATCCATGACGGCGACCCTTTCATCCAGCAGCAGGTAGGAGTTATAGGCCATGCCGTTCGGCACGGTGTACTGCCCTTCAAACAAGTCGATCTCATGATCGTTTACGCCGATGTATAGAATAGAATCGTTGATTTTTCGCATTGCGCTGCCTCCGTTATTTTCAGATTTTTTTACCGTCGTTTCAAAAGAAAGTCTTCCCCTTCGTTCCGGCTTATTTTACGGAAAATTCCGCATAGAGTGTAAAGAGTCCGGCATGCCCGTTGCAGAGCATCTCCGGCAAGCCGACGCGGTATTTCCCGACCTCCAGCCGGGAGGCGAGAAGATCCAGGTCAAAGGTAATATAGCTGTCCCGACCGGTGCCGAGGATGTAGGCCTCTTTCCCATAGTCCGGGTTTTCCACCGTCGGCATCGGGATCCAGTTTTCTCCGTCCCATTTTTCAATCACAAAAAGCTGCTTATAGCCGATCTCCCACCCGGTGCGATTGGAAATCTCCACCGTGATCTCCCGGTCGGAGGTGGAGTAGTAGCTCTGGGAGGTGCAGACCGTGATGTTGGAGATATCCGGCGCGTTGGTCGAATTTTCGGTAAATTCGGTATAGTTGCTGGTCGTCGGCCGGTCGCTGGTCACAGCCGGTGCGCTGCCCGATGTGACCGACGGCGCCGCGCTTTCGGCGGAGGAGGCCGGCAGCTCGGGCGCAGAGACCACGCTCACGTCCGCGTCCGGCCAGGCCGGAAGCTCGATCTTTCCCGTATCGGACTCTCCCGCCTCTTCGCCGTCGCTGGCCGCACATCCGGCCAGAGTGACCAGCGACGCCGCCAGCAGAAGGCTGAGCAGTGCCGCCAATACTTTATAACCCATAATGATCCTCTCCTTCTCCCCCGGCGGCGAAAACCTTCCCTGCCGGGCGCGTTTTGCACTCTGCCGAAAAACACCCGCTCGTCCGCTTGTCCGCTCGTCCGCTCGTCCGATCATCCGGGTGACCGATCGCCCGGCATCCGGCAATCTGAAAATCCGGCATCCGGCCGGCCGCCCCATACAGCGGCACTTTGCAATCCGGGGAAAACTGTAGTATACTGATTTTAAGGCAGCGAAGGAGCGGCGTGCACGCACGGCACAAGCAGCCGTCTCCCCGACGCCTTTCATGGAAGATATATTATACACCACTTTTTTATTTTTGACAAGAGAGGGACAAGGCATGCAGCCAATCGGCATTTATCTTCATATTCCGTTTTGCAGATCCAAATGCGCCTACTGCGATTTTTACTCCTTCCCGGCAAGGGAGGGGCAGATGGAGCTTTATACCGACCGGCTTTGCAGGGATTTACAGGACTGGGGCGCGCGGCTCGGACGGCCGGCCGACACCCTCTACATCGGCGGCGGCACCCCTTCCCTGCTTGGCGGAGAGCGGATCGCCCGGCTGGTGCGCGCCGCCCGCGCCGCCTTCGGGGACGCCATGCGGGAGATCACGCTGGAGGCCAACCCGGCCGACGATCTGCGTGAGACGCTGCGCCGTGCCGCCGCGGCCGGGGTGAACCGCCTCTCCCTCGGCGTGCAGAGCGGGGTCGAAGCCGAGCTTGCCGCGCTTTCCCGTCGACACAAAAACGCCGATGTCCTCCGCACGGTGGAGGCGGCGAAAAAGGCAGGGATCAAGAACCTCTCCCTCGACCTGATGCTCGGCATTCCGGGGCAGACGGCCGACTCCATGCTGCGGTCGATCGACTTCCTCTGCGGGATGGAGCCGTCGCACATTTCGGCCTATCTGCTGAAGATCGAGCCGGGAACCCCCTTCGCAAAGCATACGCCGGAGGGCCTTCCCGACGGCGATCAGGCGGCCGGCCTCTACCTCTCCTGTGTGGAGGCGCTGGCGCAGCGCGGGTTTGCGCAATATGAAATTTCCAACTTTGCAAAAGAGGGGCGGGCAAGCCGGCACAACCTCAAATACTGGCGGGGGGAGGATTATCTCGGGCTGGGGCCGGCCGCCCACTCGCTGGTTGATCGGCGACGGTTTTATTTCCCCCGCGACCTTGCCGCCTATATGGCCGGAAAGCCGCCGGTTGCGGACGGCGACGGCGGCGGGGAGGAGGAATACATCCTGCTCCGCCTGCGGCTGACCGAGGGGATTCGGTTCGCCGACTATGCCGCCCGCTTCGGCCATCCCTTCCCCGACGGGCTGCGCAAAAAGCTTGTCCGTCTGGCCGATGGGGGCTACCTCCGCCTGTGGGAGGAGGGATTTTCCCTGACGCCGCAGGGATTTCTGGTCTCCAACGCGATTTTGGCCGAGCTGATCTGAAAGCCGGGCAAAGGCCGGGCGCCCACTTCCCTCCGGCAAAAAGAAGGTGGACACCGCAGGAAATCTGCGTTATACTATACACAAAATAGAGGTGGTGCTCCACCGGAATCCGGGGAAAAACCTCCCGAACCGTACAAAACGCACCCTGAACAAAACCATTTTTGGAGAAGATTGGAGGACTGCAGTATGAAACTCGCCGAAGCCCTGCAGGAGAGGGCAGATCTCAACCGGAACCTGGAGCAGCTGAATGTCCGCCTGCTCAACAATGTGCTGGTACAGGAAGGGGAAAAACCGGCCGAGGAGCCGAAAAAATTAAAATGAGAGCTGGACGCCTCCATCGAGCGGCTGTCCTATCTGATCACGCATATCAATGAGACGAACTGCAAAACCAGCGTGGACGGGCAGACGCTGACCGAGCTGATCGCGAAGAAGGACGCCCTCTTGCTGAAGATCCGGTTCTATAAGGATGTTGTTCAGGCCGGAAGTCAGACATCCTACCGCGCGCGGAACGCGGAAATCAAGATAAAGCCGACCATTTCAGTCGCCGACTGGCAGGCCGAGATTGACAATGCCTCGAAGGAGGTTCGCCTGCTGGACAACAAACTGCAGGAGACCAACTGGAGCACCGAGCTGATTGAATAACGCACAGCCGGTAGCAAAGCGCAGGGGTCATGCCAAACGGCAGGGAAATGCGGCGCGGAATACGCAAAGTGTCTCCTCTGCTTATAGGATTGCATCGAAGAGCCGGTGTAGAGGTTCGATCCCTCGTCATCGTTATGCTCCGACAGCGCAGACGCGTATCGTCATATCGTACTGTTATAACCGGGCATGGACTGCCGTTTTGCGAGGGTGGGAACGGGGGCTTAAAAGCTTTAAAGTACATATAAAAAGGACGGCCGCCGCCAAAATGCAGATGGCCGTCCTTTTTTATTGTTCCGCAGTAAAAGTGGGGTTATACGAAGTCCCTCGCCGCACTGCAACACGGCATCCGGGCTTCATGGCGGCAAGAACCAGCCTGCCGTTTTTAAGGAAAACCGGGCAGGAAAAAGGCGCTCCCGCTCCGTTCCACCTAAAAGGCGGCCGCGCGGCCGGAGGCCGAATCCAAAGGAGACGGATCGCCCTTCCCTATTTCGTCAGACCCTTGTACAGCCGGATATACTCGTTCGCCGAGTGCGCCCAGCTGTTGTCGCAGCGCATGGCTCTGGCAACCAGCACCGGCCAGCCCTCGCGGTTATAGTATCCCTCCACCGCGCGCCAGACCGCGCCGGACATATCCCCGGCATTGTAGGTTTTGAAGGTGAAGCCGTTGCCCTCTCCGTCTCCGCTGTCGCGGATGGTGTCGGCCAGCCCGCCTGTCTCCCGCACGACAGGGATGGTGCCGTACCGCAGCGCCACCATCTGGGCGAGGCCGCAGGGCTCACTCTTGGACGGCATCAGGAAAATATCCGCCGCCGCATAAATTTTATGCGCCAGCTCGGGCTGGAACCCGAGAGTCAGGGCGACCTTTTCGGGATAGCGCGCCGCCATCTCCCGGAAGAAGTTTTCATACTCCACGTCGCCCGAGCCCAGGATCACATACTGCACCTCGCCGCTGACCAGCTCCTCAAAGCAGTATTTGATCAGATCCAGACCCTTGTGCGACACCATACGGGAAACCAGCGCGATCAGCGGCACATCCTCCCGCTGCGGCAGACCCAGCCGTTCCTGCAAGGCGCGCTTATTCTCCGCCTTGCCGGCAGTAAAGCTCTCGGTCGTATAGTTCTTAAAAATCAGCGGGTCGGCCGCGGGATCGTACACATCGGTATCTATCCCGTTGACGATGCCCGACAGCTTGCCCTGATGGAACCGCAGCTCGGTATCGAGGCCGTGGGCGAACCAGGGATCCATAATCTCCCTGGCGTAGGTCGGGCTGACCGTCGTAATCCAGTCGGCGCACTCGATTGCGCCCTTCATTAGATTTACGCAGCCGTCGTAGTCGACCACATCCCGCGCATAGTCCGGCAAACCGAGGACATCGCTGATCAGTTCCTGCCCGTACTTGCCCTGATACTGAATATTATGGATGGTAAAAACGGTTTTGATATGCTCATAGCCCGGGGCATCCTTGTACATCACCTTGTAGTAGACCGGCGTCATGGCCGTCTGCCAGTCGTTGCAATGGATGATATCCGGCTTGAAATCAATATGGGGAATAATCTCCAGCACGGCGCGGGAGAAAAATGCGAAACGCTCGGCATCGTCGTAATAGCCGTAGAGGCCGCCGCGCTTAAAGTAATACTGATTGTCCAGCAGATAGTAGATCACGCCGCCCCATTTGGCCTCAAACACGCCGCAGTACTGACGGCGCCAGGCCACCGGCACGGTCAGGCTGGTGATAAAGCGCATATTCTCCCGCAGCTCCTGCGGTACGCATTCATACAGCGGCAAAACCACCCGCGCGCCGATCAGGCGGCGGCGCAGCGCCTTTGGCAGCGCGCCCGCAACATCGGCCAGGCCGCCCGACTGGGCGAAGGGATAGGCCTCGCTCGCGGCAAACAAAACCTTCATGGAGATTCCCTCTTTCTTTCTACATTTTTTCGCTTACACCGTGGTACCCTTTCGGATCACCATCGGATAATTCTCACTTCCGGTCAGGCAGCGCCCCTTGGAGATGGTGACGTTCTTGTCGGTGATGATGTAGCTGAGCGCCGCCCCCTCGTTTACAACCGTGTCCTGCATCAGAATGCAGTTTTTGACCACGGCGTTTTTGCCGATCACCACGCCGCGGAAGATGATGCTGTTCTCCACCGTGCCCTCAATCACCGAGCCGTCGGCAATGATGGAGTTGGTGGCCGTCGCGCCGAGGCCGTACTTGGCCGGCATGTCGTCGCGCGTTTTGGTATAGACCGGCCGCTCTCTTGTAAAAATCTGATCCCGTATGTTCTTCTGCAAAAGGGCCATGTTGGACTCATAATACGAGTTGATGCCGTCCATGACGACGACGTACTCCTCCACACGATAGGCGTACATACGCAGATTGTCCAGATGATGCTGGAAAACCTCTACCGACAGGTCGGTGTAGTTGTGGATGGAGGCAAACTCGATCAGATCAATCAGCTTTTGCCGGTCGATCACCATAATATCCAGCGAGAAGTTGCAGACCTTCCCCGCCTCACTCGAGAAGCAGATGTCGGTGATCCGGCGATGGGAATTGATCTCAAAATACATCAGGTCGCGCGGATTTTTGGGAAGCGGCCCGTGCTTATAGGCGACCGTCACATCGGCGCCGGTTTTGATATGCGCGTCGACCAGCGGCTCGATATCAATATTGCAGATCACGTCGCTGTCATACAGGACGACATATTTCTCCGAGCAGGATTTTAAAAAAGTGATGATGCCCATCAGGGCATCGACCTTTCCGGCATAGACTCCGTTGCCAATGCTGTAGGGCGGAATAATGAAGAGGCCGCCCTTCTTCCGGTCGAGATCCCATGCCTTCCCCGCGCCGAGATGATCCATCAGGGAATGATAGTTGGCCTTAGTGATGATTCCCACCCGGCGGATGCCGGCGTTGACCAGGTTGGAGAGGGGAAAATCAATGGCGCGATACCGCCCGCCGAAGGGCACCGAGCCCATCGACCGTTTTTCGGTCAGCTCCATCATCATCTCGTCATGCACGTTGGAGAAGATGATGCTCATAACTTCGTTTGCTCTCATTATTTCCTGCCCCCCTTGACATCCTCGGAAATCATGGCCTTCGGCGGCACGACGGCTTTTTTGCCGACCGTCAGTCCCGCGCCGACCACCGCGACGCCCCAAGCGTCCTTATCTTCCATGTTCTCCGGCCGCTCACCCACCTTGGCGTCGGACCCAATCACCGTGTTCTCGGCAATGATGGCATACTGCACGCTGGCGCCGCTGCAGATTTTTGCCCCTGGCATGATGATCGAGTCGCGCACCTGCGCCCCCTCCTCCACCTGCACATTGGCGAAGAGAACCGAAAAATCCACCGTGCCGTAAATCTCGCACCCCTCGGTCACCAGAGAGTTCTGCACATTGGCACAGGGGGCGATATACTGCGGCGGGGCGGCCGGCGTGCGGGAAAATATCCGCCAGGAGGGGTCGGACAGGTCCAGCTCGACATTCGGGTTTAAGAGGTCGAGGTTGGCCTCCCACAGCGAGTCGATGGTGCCGACGTCCTTCCAGTAATCGTTGAAGGGATAGACGACCATCCTTTGCCCCTCGGCAAGCATGGTGGGAATGATGTTCTTACCGAAGTCGTTGGCCGAGCCCTTGGTCTGCTCATCCTGCTCGAGGTAGTGCCGCAGCTTATCCCACTTGAAAACATAAATGCCCATGGAGGCCAGATTGCTCTTGGGCTTTTTTGGCTTCTCCTCAAACTCGTAAATCACGCCGTTTTCATCCGCGTTCATGATTCCGAAACGGGAGGCCTCCTCCATCGGGACCTCCAGCACGGCGATGGTGCAGTCGGCATTCTGCTCCTTGTGATGGGTGATCATCTTGGCATAGTTCATCTTGTAAATATGATCGCCCGAAAGGATCAGAACATACTCCGGATTATACCGTTCGATAAAATTGATATTCTGATAGATGGCGTTGGCCGTCCCCTTGTACCAGTCGGCGCCCCGCGCCCGCTGATATGGCGGAAGAATATGTACCCCGCCCTCCAGCCGGTCGAGATCCCACGGCTTGCCCGAGCCGATATAGTCGTTCAGCTCGAGCGGCTGATACTGGGTCAGAACGCCGACCGTATCAATGCCGGAATTGACGCAATTGGAAAGGGGAAAATCAATAATTCTGTATTTCCCGCCATAAGGGACGGCGGGCTTGGCGATGTTCTGGGTCAGCACATACAGACGGCTCCCCTGGCCGCCGGCCAGCAGCATCGCCACACACTCGGTCTTTTTCAAATTGGTCACTCCTTGAAGCGGCAAAAGGGCTGCCGCTGATTTTGGATTTTATCCGAACCGCCCGTCCTTTTAAAAAGGGGGCGTCATTTTGGATCGCAGATATCCAGCATACAGGATAAGCCATGCGGGTTTTTGCCGGATTTTGTGACAGAGGAAAGTTTTTTAAAAAAATTTTTTCTTCATCCGAAGCCCGCGCCCTCCGGTGATGGGAGGCAGCGGGTTCAGTCCCGCTTCTCTGCGGCGCTGCCGTTTTTTCTCCTCGCCGGCTTTTTGGTCGGTGCGTCCGATTTTGCCGCCTCCGCTTTTTTAGAGGCGGTTCTGGCCGGCGGCACATTTATATAATACTGCACCGACATGGCCGGCAAGGTCAGGGAGATCGACCGGTCAAGGCCGTGCATCGGCGTTTTCTCCGCCCGGAAGCTCTTTTTCGTCAGCAGGCCGTCGCCGCCAAAGGCCTTGTCATCCGAGTTAAAGACCAGCTTATAGCTGCCGGTGGCCGGCACGCCGATCCGATAATTCTCCCGCGTGACGGGGACAAAGTTGCATACACAGATAATCTCCTTCCCGGATTTGTCCATCCGGCGGAAGGCAATCACACTCTGGGCGTTGTCGTCGTTGGCGATCCAGGAAAATCCCTCCCAGGAGTAGTCCACCTCCCACAAGGCGGGGGTCTCCCGGTAGAAGCGGTTCAGCGCCTTGACAAAATCCTGCATCTGACGGTGGCGCTCATACCCCAGCAGAAGCCAGTCCAGCTCCTGCTCATAATTCCACTCGATGAACTGGGCGAACTCCTGCCCCATGAAGAGCAGTTTTTTGCCCGGGTGGGCCATCATATAGGTATAGAAGGTCCGCAGCCCGGCGAACTTCTGCTCATACTCGCCCGGCATTTTGTTGATCATCGAGCATTTGCCGTGCACCACCTCGTCATGCGAGATGGGAAGCACGTAATTCTCCGAAAAAGCGTAGAAGAAGGAGAAGGTCAGCGAGTCGTGGTTGAACTTGCGATGGATGGGGTCGAGAGACATATACCGCAGCATGTCGTTCATCCAGCCCATGTTCCACTTGAAATTGAAGCCCAGTCCGCCCATATAGGTCGGCTTGGAAACCAGCGGCCAGGCGGTAGACTCCTCAGCGATCATCATGGCATAAGGATGGGCTGCAAAAACCGCCTCATTCACATGGCGGAGGAAATCGACCGCCTCCAAATTCTCCTTCCCGCCGTAGATATTGGGAACCCACTCCCCATCCCGGCGGTTGTAGTCGAGATAAAGCATCGAGGCCACCGCGTCAACCCGCAGGCCGTCGATGTGGTAAAGATCGAACCAGTACATTGCGCTGGAGGTCAGAAAGCTGACCACCTCCGGCCGGGCATAATCAAAGACCTGGGTTCCCCACTCCTTATGCTCGCCCTTGCGCGGGTCGGCGTATTCATAGCAGGGCTCTCCGTCAAAATGATAGAGGCCGAAGCCGTCCTTCGGAAAATGCGCCGGCACCCAGTCAAGGATAACGCCGATCCCGGCGCCGTGCAGGATGTCGACAAACTTCATAAAATCGTGCGGCGTCCCATAGCGGGAGGTCGGCGCGAAATAGCCCGACACCTGATACCCCCAGGAGCCGTCGAAGGGATGCTCGCAGATCGGCATCAGTTCGATGTGGGTATAGCCCATCTCCTTCACATAGGCGGCAAGCTCCTCCGCCAGCTTGACATAATTGAAGCAGCTGCCGTCCTCATACCGCCGCCAGGAGCCGGCGTGCAGCTCATATATATTCACCGGGCTTTCATAAATGTTGCGGCCGGCCCGCTCCTTCTGCCAGGCGGCATCCTTCCAGCGGTAGCCCGACAGGTCGTATACTTTGGAGGCGTTGGCCGGCGCCGTCTCGGCATGAAAGGCGTACGGATCGCTTTTCATAAATACCTGTCCCCCGCGCGAGACGATATAATATTTATAATTGGCGTACTGCTCTACACCCGGAACAAAGCACTCCCAGATTCCGCCGTCGGTCATCCGCCGCATCGGATCGGCCGCCGGCGCCCAGTCGTTGAAGTCCCCGACAACCGAGACGGCCGTTGCATTCGGCGCCCAGACGCGGAAGATCACGCCTTCCTTTCCATGCTGCTTTTGGAAATGCGCGCCCAAAAATTCATAAGCCCGCGAATTCTCTCCTTTATGAAACCGTTCCTCCGGCGTGTTCGCATTCCTTTGCAAAACGGCACTTCCTTTCCATAAATAACCATCTTCGTAGCTTTTATTTTAGCAAATTTTTTTTACCTTTTCAATAGTTTTGTTGTGATTTTATAAAACGAAATGTAGTATTTTACATCGATTTTATATGAAGCTTGCACAAAAATGACGAATTTAGGAGATGTAATGAAATTCACACACGAGATATTGTATGCGCAATCCTCACAAATTTGAACAAAAAAGAAAAAAATAATTGATCGTACAGGGGCGAAATTTTATACATCTTTTATGCAAAAAAATACAAAAAAACGGTTTACAGCGGACGACAAAAATGCTAATATAATTTGTATATTCCGGCCCTGATGGCAGTATTCAAATGCAAAGCCGCGGCAGTTTTGCTGCCCTTGCGGTTTTAGAAAGAGGTGGCATACGTTTTATGGAAAAGAAAAAGCAGGTCAAGTATATCTTTGTGACCGGCGGCGTCGTATCGGGTCTTGGCAAAGGGATCACCGCGGCCTCCCTCGGGCGGCTGCTCAAATGCAGAGGGCTGCGCATCGCCGCGCAGAAGTTTGATCCTTACATCAATGTGGATCCCGGCACGATGAGCCCCTTCCAGCATGGGGAGGTTTTCGTAACCGACGACGGAGCCGAAACTGACCTCGACCTCGGGCACTACGAGCGGTTTATTGATGAGAACCTCAACCGCTATTCCAACGTAACCTCGGGCAAGGTGTATTACAACGTGCTGAACAAGGAGCGGCTGGGCAAGTATCTCGGCGAGACGGTGCAGGTGATCCCGCACATCACGAACGAGATCAAGCGCTGCCTCTACCGCGTGGGCGAGCTGGGAGAGGCCGACGTCGTCATCACCGAAATCGGCGGCACGGTCGGCGATATTGAGTCGCAGCCTTTTCTGGAGGCCATCCGTCAGGCCGCGACCGAAATCGGGCGGGAAAACTGCCTGTTCATTCATGTTACCCTGGTGCCCTTCATCCCCGGCTCGGACGAGCTGAAAAGCAAGCCGACCCAGCACAGTGTGAAGGAGCTGCTCTCGATCGGGATTCAGCCGGACATGATCATCTGCCGGGTTGACCGTCCTCTGACCGAGGATGTCGCCAAAAAAATCTCCCTCTTCTGCAACATCCGGCCGGAAATGGTCATCGAAAACAGCACGGTCGACATCTTATATGAAGCGCCGCTGATGCTGGAGCAGCATCATTTTTCGCAGCTGGTCTGCGACGCGCTCGGCCTCGACTGTCCCGCGCCCGATCTGCGGGAATGGCAGGCTATGGCGGACAGCATCCGCGCCTGCCACAAGGTTGTGCGCATCGCGCTGGTCGGAAAATATGTCCAGCTGCATGACGCTTACCTCTCGGTTGTGGAATCCCTCAAGCACGGGGGCTACGTCCACGGGGCGGAGATTGATATCCATTGGGTCGACAGCGAAACCATCACAAACGAAAATCTGGAGGAGTCCTTCGCCGGCTGTCACGGCATCATCGTGCCCGGCGGCTTCGGCAGCCGCGGGATTGAGGGAAAAATTCTCGCTGCACAGTACGCGCGGGAGAATAAAATCCCCTATTTTGGCATCTGTCTCGGTATGCAGATCGCCGTGATTGAGTTTGCCCGCCATGTCTGCGGCCTTGACGACGCCACCTCGAGCGAGTTTTGCGAAAATGCCGCGCACGCGGTGATCGACATCATGCCGGATCAGAAGAACATCACTGACAAAGGCGGCACCATGCGGCTCGGCCTCTATCCCTGCAGTGTGCAGCAGGATACCCGTCTCAGCGCCGCTTATGGAGAGAATCTGATCAACGAACGGCACCGTCACCGCTATGAATTCAACAATGAATACAGCGAGCTGTTCTCGGCGGCGGGACTTGTATTCTCCGGCATTTCGCCCGACAAACGCCTTGTGGAGGCGGTCGAGCTGGCCGATCACCCCTGGTATGTAGGCGTGCAGTTTCATCCGGAGTTCCGCTCCCGCCCCAACCGGGCGCACCCTCTTTTCCGCGATTTCATCGGTGCGGCTGTTGCCTATTCGGAAAAATAAGAGAACAAAGCGCTTGCAAATTTTCAAAAATATGATAGAATAAAAATACAGCGAGTGGCAGTAAACTGCGTAAAACCAGTTGTTTGCCGCCCGCTGTTTTTTTATGTTCAAAGGGCAGGATCAGCGGCACGCACCGTCCCGAATCGCCCGTCTTCTGCATCCCGTGTTTTATAAATTCAGGCTGCCTGTTTTGCACCAGCAAGCCGAGGGGCACCCCCCTCCCGCTTTTCATAACGCAGCGGCGCGGCGATCGGACGATCGCCCGGGCGACCAGTCTCCCGGACGGCGGTTTATCACAAAAGCATAAAAAGCGTGTGGCCTTCGGCGTAAATCCAGCTTGCAGGCCGCAGGCTTTTTCTTTTTTTACACACATTTTGTCCCCTGCAGGCTGCCGGAATTTTCCCGTCCGCCTGAAACTGAATTTTTCGGAGGTTTTTAGCTATGCAAAAGAAATCCAACGCATTCCTGGAAAGCGAGAAGCTTTCCCGTCTGATGCTGAAGTATGCGCTGCCCTGCATTCTCAGTCTGCTGGTAGCGGCGCTGTACAACATCGTTGACCAGATTTTCATCGCCAACGCGACCTACCTCGGCTCCTATGGAAACGCGGCAAACACGGTGGTCTTTCCGCTGACCGTCGTCGCCCTCGCGGTTGCGGTCATGATCGGTGACGGCTGCTGCGCCTTTGTCAGCCTCAGCCTCGGCGCGAAGAAGAACGATCGCGCCGGACGCAGCATCGGCAACGCGGTTTTGCTGGTGCTGATCGGCAGCGTCATCCTGACCGCGGTTTACCTGATTTTTCAGGAGCCTTTACTGACCCTCTTCGGCGGCCGCGTCAATGAAGAGACCTTTCGTCATTCCAAAGAATATTTCCTCTATATTGCCATGGGCATTCCCTTTTACATGTTCGGGCAGGCCATGAATCCGATCATCCGATCGGACGGCAGCCCCCGCTTCGCCATGATTTCCATTCTGGCCGGCGCGGTGGTCAACCTGATCCTCGACCCGGTGTTTATCTTTCTGTTCCGATGGGGCATGATGGGAGCGGCTGTCGCCACCGTGCTCGGACAGATTCTGACCGCCGTGCTGGCCGTCTGGTATCTGTTTCACATGAAGGCCGTAAGGCTCTCCCGCGACAGCTTCCGGCCGGATCGAAAGGTGATCTCCCGCTTTCTGTCGCTGGGAATCTGCTCGCTTTTGTCCCAGATTTCCCTGGTGGCGGCCATGGCGGCCATCAACAACATGATCCGGAAATACGGCGCACTTGATCCGGTTTTCGGACAACCGCAGTACGCACAGATTCCCATGGCGGTGGTCGGAATCGTGATGAAGTTTTTCCAGATTGTCATTTCCGTTTCGATCGGCATGGCGGCCGGCTGCATCCCGATCGTCGGCTACAATATGGGCGCCGGACGAAAGGATCGTGCCAGAAGCCTTTTCTCCTACCTTCTGGCGGCAGAGGCGGCGGTCGGCGCGGTCGCCACGCTGATTGTCGAGTGCTTCCCGAGGCAGCTGATCGCGCTGTTCGGCGCCGGAAACGAGAGTATCTATTACACGGAATTTGCCGTCCGGTGCTTTCGCGTTTACCTCTGCATGCTGGTTTTGGCCTGCGTCAACAAGGCGACCTTTATCTACCTGCAATCGCTTGGAAAGGCGCTGACCTCGACCCTGCTTTCGGTGGTGCGGGAGATCGTCTTTGGCGTAGGACTGGCGCTGCTGTTTCCGATTTTCATGGGGCTGGACGGCGTGCTCTTCTCCATGCCGGCGGCAGATATTCTGACCTTCCTGATCTCGATTTGTGTGATTATCTACACCTATCGCACGCTCGGTCGGCCGGAAGAAAACCTCGCAAAACGGTCGTAATCCTCCCCCGGCCGCGGAAGGCTTGGCGGGGTGAGTTCGCTGAAAGTCCGGCCGGGCACAGCCCCCGGTCGGGCGAAAAACAGACAAAACAAACCCCCGGTACAAGCCCCTTTGAAAAGGGGGGTACCGGGGGTTTTCATTTGCACTGTTTGCCGGGAAGCGGAGACTCCTCTCCTCCGGCAAAGACTGGATCAGACCAGTTCGATAATCGCCATCTCGGCAGCGTCGCCGCGGCGGGGGCCGGTCTTTGTGATCCGGGTATAGCCGCCGTTGCGGGTGCTGTATTTCGGCGCAATCTCATCATAAAGCTTCTTGACGACAGCTTCCTTTGTGATAAACGCCATGGCCTGCCGCTTGGAGTGCAGGCTGTCCGTCTTTGCGAGGGTGATATATTTCTCTGCCATCGACCGAACTTCCAGCGCGCGGGTGTAGGTGGTCTCAATCCTGCCGTTCTCCAGCAGGTAGGTGACCATCGCCCTGAGCATGGCGGTTCTGTGATCGGTGGTTCTTCCGAGCTTTCTGGTACCGGGCATTTATACTCACTCCTTTTACCGTAGAGTAAAAAATATAATCGTTCAAAGGGTTTATTCGTCGTCGCTGCGGAGGGTGAAGCCCAAAGACTCGAGCTTGTGGATAACCTCCTCCAGCGATTTACGGCCGAGATTCCGAACCTTCATCATGTCCTCCTCGGACTTGTTGATCAGATCCTCCACCGTATTGATGCCAGCTCGCTTCAAGCAGTTGAAGGAGCGCACCGACAGGTCAAGTTCTTCAATGGTCATCTCAAGAACCTTTTCCTTGCCCTTATTGTCTTTTTCCACCATGATCTCACCGTTATAGGCGTCACCGGACAGTTCGACAAAGAGGTTGAGATGTTCAGTGAGGACCTTGGCAGCCAAAGAAACCGACTCTTTCGCCGAGATGGTTCCGTTGGTCCACACCTCAAGGATCAGCTTATCATAATCCGTGATTTGGCCGACCCGGGTGTTTTCCACCGTATAGTTCGCTTTGACCACAGGCGTGTAGATAGAGTCAACCGGAATCACACCGATTACGGCAGGATTCTGCTTATTCTTCTCAGCCGGAACATAGCCGCGCCCTTTGTCGAGAACAATCTCCATATTGAGCTTGGCACCCTCGCCCAAAGTGGCGATGTGCAGTTCGGGGTTGAGAATTTCCACCTCGGAATCAGCCTTGATCGAACCGCCGGTCACTTCGCAGGGACCCTCCGCTTCGATATAGACCGTCTTCGGCTCATCGCAGTGCAGCTTGGCCGTCAGCGATTTGATATTCAAAACGATTTCGGTGACATCCTCCGTCACGCCAGGCACGGTCGAAAACTCATGCACGACGCCGTCGATTTTGATCGAGGTCGCTGCCACGCCGGGCAGGGACGAGAGCAGGACCCGGCGCAGACTGTTGCCGATGGTGGTTCCAAAACCCCTCTCCAACGGCTCCAAAATGAATTTGCCGTAGGTTCCGTCGGGAAGAAGGTCGAGAGTTTCTATTCTGGGCTTTTCAATCTCAATCATTTAGAAACCTCCTTTTAAGTTAGGCGGCAAGCGCCATTGTTCCAAGCAATCCAAAACGGATTACTTGGAGTACAACTCGACGATCAGATGCTCGGCAACTTCAAAGTCGATGTCGTCACGCATCGGCATGGCAACGATTTTCCCCTCAAAGGAATCCTTTGCCTTCTCAATCCACTTCGGGCAGTTCTTTCCGCCGTTCTGCTCGATCAGAGCTTTAAACTTCTCCGACGAACGGGACTTTTCCCGAACGGCGATCACGTCGCCCGGCTTTACCTGGTAAGAGGGGATATCCACCCGCTGACCGTTGACGGTAAAGTGGCCGTGACCGGCAAGCTGTCTCGCCTCACGCCGTGTGTTGGCGAAGCCCATGCGGAACACAACGTTGTCCAGCCGGCGCTCCAGCTCCTGCAGAAGGATTTCACCAGTGATGCCCTGCTTCTGCTCGGCCTTCTCATAATACTTGCGGAACGGCTTCTCCAGCACGCCGTAAATGAATTTAACCTTCTGCTTTTCAGCCAGCTGCATGCCGTACTCCGACTGCTTGCGGCGCATCTGCTTCGGGTTTCTGTTGGTGTTTTTCGCATAGCCCATGACGGCCGGGGAAATGCCCAGCGTCTTGCATCTTTTCAGAACAGGCTGTGTATTTTTAGCCATAGCTTCAGTGCCCTCCTTCTTTGTTAGACTCTTCTTCTCTTGGGCGGACGGCAGCCGTTGTGCGGAATCGGGGTGACGTCCTTGATCATGTTCACCTCAAGACCGGCGGCCTGCAGAGCGCGGATTGCCGCCTCACGGCCGGCACCGGGGCCCTTTACGTACACTTCGACCGTCTTGAGGCCATACTCCATCGCAGCCTTGGCGGCAACCTCAGCAGCATTCTGCGCAGCGAAGGGGGTCGATTTTCTCGAACCTCTGAAGCCCAGCTCGCCGGCCGACGCCCAGGACAGTGCGTTGCCGTTGGTATCTGTGATGGTGACGATGGTGTTGTTGAAGGTCGACTGGATATGCGCGGCTCCGCGTTCTACGATTTTCTTCTCGCGGCGGCGGCGCCCTGTGGTAACTTTCTTACCCTTTGTAGCAGCCATTGTTTCTACCTCCTGCTTACTTCTTCTTGTTCGCGATCGTCTTCTTGGGGCCCTTACGGGTGCGGGCGTTCGTCTTGGAACGCTGACCCCTTACAGGCAGACCCTTGCGATGGCGGGTACCACGGTAGCTTCCGATTTCAATGAGCCGCTTGATGTCGAATGCAATATTCCTGCGGAGATCGCCCTCAACAGTGACATTGTGGTCGATGTACTCACGAATCTTGGAAACGTCGTCTTCGGTTAAATCCTTCACCCGGATGTCCGGATTGATACCGGTCGCGGCAAGGATTTCGTTTGCGGTTTTCCGGCCCACACCGTAAATGTAGGTAAGACCAATTTCAACCCGCTTCTCTCTCGGCAGGTCAACACCGGCAATACGAGCCATTAATAAAGCACCTCCATTTGTCTTTCTGCCAGGGTTCAGCCCTGACGCTGCTTGTGCTTGGGATTTTCACAGATTACCATGACTTTTCCCTTGCGCTTTTTTGTTATTTTTGAAGAAAGTAACGACAAGGAAATGAATCACAAAAGAGCAACGGGCTTGATCCATAACGTATCGTAACATTAAAAGCCGCGTGATTGATTATAAATATGACATCATAAAAACATTTCCAAATCAATCCAGTCTGCAAGAATAAAATTACAATCGGCGAGGATGGGATATATGATACTTGAATTAAACAATATAGATAAGTCTTTTGGCGAGAAAGAGGTTCTCAAGGGTGTTTCTTTCACGGCAGAGGGCGGCAAAGCGTTCGGACTTCTGGGCAGAAACGGCGCGGGTAAAACGACATCTATCCGTATTATTATGAACGTGTTTCCCGCAAACGGCGGAGAGGTGCTTCTGGACGGAAAGCCGATTGACTATCACAAAATCGGGCTTGGTTATCTTCCCGAAGAAAGAGGACTTTATCCGAAGAAACCTGTTATTGACCAGCTTGCATATTTTGCGGAGCTGAAGGGTATGAGCGCAAAAGAAGCGGTCAAGGCGGTGGATTACTGGCTTAACAGGCTCGGTATGACCGAGTACCGCAACAAACGGCTCGATACCCTTTCAAAAGGAAACCAGCAGAAAATTCAGCTGATAACGACTCTTGCGCACGATCCGCACATTCTCATTCTTGATGAGCCTTTTTCGGGGCTTGATCCCGTAAATGCCATGCTCTTAAAAGACGTGGTAAAGGAACAGATTTCGCAAGGGAAAATCGTTTTGTTTTCAAGCCACCAGATGGCGTACATAGAGGAATTTTGCGACAGTATCGCCATCCTCAGCGCGGGCAGGGTTGCAATCAGCGGAGATTTGGCTGAAATCAAGAGGAATTACGTGCGCGATAAGTTGGTGGTAAGCACAACAAACCCCGAACGGATAAAGTCTGATTTGGGAAAGGCTTGCGCCGAACGCGAGGACGGCACGTTGCTTATTCAGCTTGCAAGCCCCGATGAAAAGCAGTCCATGATGAAACGGCTTGTAGAATCCTATGATATCGACGAGGTGAAAGTGTTTGAGCCCTCCCTTAACGATATATTCGTAGAGTACGCAGGCGCGCATGTGTAAGGAGGCAGAGCGATGAAACAGTTCGGGAAAATACTCAAATTCGAGCTGAAAGGCTATCTTAAAAACAAAGTCTTTACAGGCGTCACGATCTTTCTTGTAGTCGCAATCGCTGTCGCTATGTTTATTCCGAATATTATCGCGGCGTTCAAGTCCGGGACAACCCCGTCAAAGGATCTTCCCGTAATGCTTGTGTATGCCGAGGACGAAACCCTTTCTGAAACCGTAAAGGAATATTTTACGCAAGCCTTTACGGGGTATAACGTAAAGGTCGCGGACGGAACGCCCGACGATATAAAATCGCAGATTACAAGCGGCAGCGTCGAGTGCGCTTTTGTTCTGAACAGTCCGTCGTCTTACACGTATTACGTAAACAATCTCAATATGAGGGATTCCAATCAGGCTGTTGCGAACACGGTATTGCAAGAGGTTTACAGAGTGAACGCGATGATACAAAACGGGCTGTCCCCCGAACAGGCGAAAGATATTATGTCGGTGGTTATCGAAAGCGAAACGACGACACTCGGTGTTGACCAGATAAAGAATTATTTCTACACCTACATAATGATATTTGCATTGTATACGGTTATTATGCTTTACGGGCAGCTTGTTGCGACCAACGTAGCAAGTGAAAAGAGCTCTCGCGCTATGGAAGTTTTGATTACAAGCGCAAAGCCGACAAGTATGATGTTCGGCAAGGTTTTTGCGTCCTGTATCGTAGGGTTTACGCAACTTGTGCTTGTGTTCGGGTCGGCATTGCTGTTTTATAATATCAACAAAGCGCAGCTGCAAAATCCGGTAATCGCTTCAATATTCGATATGCCCGTAAGCCTGTTTATTTATATGCTCGTGTTCTTTGTTCTCGGCTTTTTGATTTACGCTTTCCTTTACGGCGCAATCGGCTCAACCGCGTCCAAACTTGAAGATATAAGCACTATGGTGTTGCCTGTCACCTTCCTTTTCATTATTGCCTTTATGGTTGTTCTGTTCTCGATGATAGGCGGCAACGTAAACTCCGTGTTGATGAATGTATTCTCATATATTCCGTTCACATCGCCTATGGCTATGTTTACGAGAATTTGTATGAGTACGGTTGCCTGGTATGAAATTTTTATTTCTATTGCAATTCTGATCGGCTCTACCGTCGGCATCGGCATTCTGTCGGCTAAAATTTACCGTGTAGGCGTGCTTCTTTACGGCACGCCACCGAAGCTTACAAAAATTATGAAGGAGGTTTTTAAGAAACAATATGGATAATAAAGCAAAACAAGGCGGGCTTGGCATCGTATCCGTTCTGACGATTGTCTTTATTGTGCTGAAGCTGTTGGGAGTTATCCAGTGGAGTTGGATATGGGTGCTTTCGCCCATATGGATTTCCGCTGTGATTGTGGTCGCTGTGTTTTCTGTTATCCTGATTGGCGGAAGGATTAAAAAGGGAAAATGGTAACTTTCCACGCCCAAAGCCGAATATCGCTCCATGCACCTGCTTTCGTGACTGAAAGCAGGTGCTTTTTTGTCCCCGAACGGCGGCATTTTCAAAAAACGGGCAAGGAGGCATAATCCTTTCTGCTTTTGGGAATCGCCCACAGCAAAGAAAAAAACGGCGATTCTCACCCCGGAAAACCGCATAATCATACCCGCCATTCGGCTGACGGAGATGGGGACGATGCAAAAGTCTCCGATCCGAATACAGAAAAAGATACCGGAAGCTCACATTGTACACCTTGAGGCTTTCCGGTATCTTTCTCTGTATTGTACGGGGCAAAAAGAGGATTATGCCTTTGCGAGCGTCCAGCTCCGGCTCTCGGTCTGAAGCCGTACCATATGAGCGAAGATGCCGCCCGCTTGCAGCAGCTCTGCGGGAGAGCCCTGCTCGGCTACCGCGCCGTCACTCAGCACCACGATCCTGTCTGCGCCCGAAACGGTACGCATCCGGTGGGCGATGATGAGGACGGTTTTGTTTTTGATGAGGCGGGAGAGTGCCTCCTGAATGGCTGTTTCGTTCTCCACATCCAGGCTGGCGGTGGCTTCGTCCAGCAGAATGATGGGCGCGTCCTTCAAAAACGCACGGGCAATGGAGATACGCTGCCGTTCGCCGCCGGAAAGCTCACAGCCGTTCTCACCGATGTTGGCGTTCCAGCCGTCGGGAAGCTTTTCTGCGAACCTGTCCACATTGGCGAGCTTTGCCGCCGCGATCACCTCTTCGTCCGTCGCGTCCTTGCGGCCGATACGGATATTCTCCAAAATCGTATTGTCAAACAGCGTGACATCCTGGAACACGATGGAATAGAGGCTCATCAGCTTTTCCGGATCGATTCCGGAGATATCCATGCCACCTACTGTAATTGTGCCCCGGTCAATGTCCCAGAACCGCGCCGCCAGGCGGGAAACGGTAGTCTTTCCTCCGCCGGAGGGTCCGACCAGCGCCGTGACCTCTCCCTGCTTTGCCGTAAAGGACACATCCCGAAGCACCGTTTCGCCGCTCTGATAAGAAAAACCCACATGGTCGAACACAATGTCACAGTTCCGGTTGGTGAGCTGTTCGCTTCCGGATTGCACGGGGCAGTCCAGAATCTCATTCATGCGCTCGATGTTGCTGTTGGTGCCGATGATGGCGGCAAGGTTCTGCAGAGTACCCTCCAGCGGGTCATACAGGCGGGATACCACCAAAAGGAACATAAAGAAGGTCAAAACATCCAGCTCACCCTTTACCAGCAGAGCCGCGCCCGCAAGGGCGGTGGTGGCAATACCCAGCCGCAGGACAAGTCCCGCGGAAACCACAAAGACAGCCGTTCCCAGCTCGCTCCGGACGAGGCGGCTCTCTACGGCACGGATTTTCTTTTCCAGCCCCGAAAGGTATCTCTCCTCGGCATTGTTGGCGCGCAGATCGGGCATCGCTTCCATGCATTCCTGAATACCGTCCTCGCAGGCGACCTTCGCCGCCGTTGCTTTGCGGGAGAGCTTTTTCTGCACGTCGGAGGCAAGCAATACGATGGCAAACGCCACCGGCAGCGGCCAGACGGCGGCAAGCGCCATGCGCCAGTTGAAAAACAGCATCGACACGGCGATGACCGTAGTGGAGAGGATTGCACCGTACAGCGGCGCGACAAAATGGGATTGGCTCTGCTCCAGCACGGCGCAGTCGTTCATGATGGAGGTAGTCAGGTCGGCAAGGTCTTTCTTTCCGAAAAAGGACAGCGGAATCTTTCTCAGCTTCTCGGCAAGCCCCACACGGCGCACACCCGATTCCACATAGGTGACAAGAAAGGTGTTGTCGTATTCCAGCCGTGTGCAGACAACAATGAACAACGCCGCCGCGACACAGCCGATCACATAAAACGGAATTCTCCCTGTCGTCAGCGTGCCGTTCATCATATCGCTCACCAGCCGGTACAAAAGCCCCACCGGCAGCATGAAGGAGATATTTTGCAGGGCACAGCACAGAATCCCTTTGATGTTGTCGATCGCTCCCTTGCGGGAAAGCGCATAGCGTCTCTGTAAATATTTAATCATCGCTCAGACCTCCTTTTCCACTTTCCACCGGACGGACTGCTGATAGTCCTGCCACATCGTCCCGAACAGACTGCCTTTCTGCTCTGACAGCTCCGCAAAGCTGCCGCTTTCCGAAAGACGCCCCTCATCCAGCACAAAAATGCGGTCGGCATTCACAATCGTGGACAGCCGATGGGCGATTATAATGACGGTGCGCCCCTTTGCAAGCTCGTTGAAGGCAGCCTGCACCTTCGTTTCGTTGTCGGGATCGGCAAAGGCGGTGGCTTCATCAAGAATCAGCACCGACGCGTTTTTGAGCATGGCGCGGGCAATGGCAAGCCGCTGTGCTTCGCCGCCGGAGAGGTAGATGCCCTGCGAGCCGATGACCGTATGCACGCCGTCCGGGAATTTTTCGATGATGTCCGTACACTGCGCCGCATGGAGTGCCGCCAGCACCTCCTCATCCGCGGCGTCCGGCTTGCCCATACGCACATTGTCCAGAATGGTGCCTTTGATCAGATGGCTGTTCTGAAACACGAAGGAAACCGTGTTCATCAGCTCGTTTTTTTCAATGTTCTTCACATTGACACCGCCGACGGAAATACTGCCGCTCTGCGGATCAAAGAAGCGGGCAATGAGCGCCGCCAGCGTGGATTTTCCGCCGCCGGAGGGTCCGACAAACGCCACCGTCTGTCCCGCGCCGATGGAGAGAGAAATATTCTCCACGGCATTTTTTGTGCCGTCATAGCTGAAGGTTACCTGATCCAGCGTCACGGAGCTGTCCCTCGGATGCTTCGGTGCGCTCGGTTGAGAAAGTGAGGGGCTTTGCAGAACACGGTCAATGCGGGTGACGGCGTCCTGCACGATCATGCCGTTTTCGCTCATGAACATCAGCTTGGTGAGCGTCAGCGAGATGACCGGCGTGACGATGATGTAAAAGAGCAGGTTCAGCAGCACGCCGCCGTCCGCACCGCCGCGGAAGAACAGAAAGCCGCCCGCAATCAGAAACACAAACACGCTGTTGACCGCCAGCGTATAGAAGATCATCGGCCAGCGCATCTGGCGGGTGTATGCGATGACCCAACGCTCGTAGTTGTCGATGGCGCCCTTGAACTTTTTGAAGGAAAACACCGTCTGACCGAAGGTCTTGACGACGGGAATCCCACGCACATACTCCACCGCCTCCCCCGACATATCCGCAAGCGCGTTCTGATACTGTGTCATCTTCTCCTGCATCCCCTTGCCGGTCATGCTTGTCATCACGGCAAAGGCAAGCGCCACAGGCACAAGGCTCAGAAGCCCCAGCCGCCAGTCGAATGCCAGAAGAAGCGTCAGGAGTCCCGCAATGGTCGCCACAGCCCTTGCCTTGTCGGGGAGCTGGTGGGCGAGATAGGTTTCCGTTGCGCCGGTCGTTTCCGAAATCGTGCGGCGCAGCTTGCCGCTGCCGAACTGTTCGATTTCCCCAAGTGGAAGAGTGGCAATATGCTTCGTCATGGCAAGGCGCAGATTGGTGGCGATGCGGAACGCCGCAAGATGCGAGCACATCAGCCCCGCGATGTAGGTAAGCACGGCGGCAAAGGCAAACGCCACCGCCATCCAGCCGTAGTGCGTCACATGGACGGCGTTTTCATAGTTCGGCGCGACCTCGATGACCTCCCGCAGGATGCGCCAGATGTACCAAAACGGCACCAGCGCCAGCAGTGCGCCGGCGGCGGCAAGCACCCACGAAAGGTAGCAAAGGATTCGGTATGTCCCCGCGTAATCCAGCAGGCGGGACAGATTTGATTGTTTTTTCAAAACAGTTCCTCCTTGATTGTGGTCTTAGTTAGCCGAAGCTAACTGAACAGCCTTTGAAAAGCCGCCGGAGCGGCGAGTCAAAGTGCATGATTTACTTTTTCAGAAATGAGAACAACCCTTTCTTTTCATACGGAGCAGCACGGATTTCTCCCGCCGTGTAGCCGGTGGCGTCAATGGTTGTTCGCAGGGCGGCTTCGTCAAGCGGCTCACGCGAGAGGATAACGGTTTTTCCCTTCGTATGGGAGGAAGACACCTTTTCCACTGAAAATGTGCGGCGAATCGTATCGTTGATGTGTGCCTCGCACATGGAGCATGTCATGCCGGAGATTTTCACTGTTGTCTGAATCATTTTCGTACCTTCTTTCAAAATTGAATCCTACCCCAGCGCCACATCCAGCGTCATCATGATGCTGAACCCGACGGCAAAGAAAATCGTGCCGATGTTGGAGTGTTTTCCCTGAGACATTTCCGGTATCAGTTCTTCTACCACAACATAGAGCATTGCGCCTGCCGCAAAGCTCAGAAAATACGGCAGGGCAGGGATCACAAGCCGTGCCGCAAGAAGTGTCAGCACCGCTCCGACAGGTTCGACCGCGCCGGAAAGCACCCCGCCCAAGAACGCCTTGCCTTTGCTCTCGCCCTCCGCTTTGAGCGGCATGGAGATGATCGCCCCCTCGGGGAAATTCTGAATGGCAATGCCGAGGGACAGGACAAGCGCGCTTGCCGCCGTGATCTGTGAGTTTCCCGCAAGAAAGCCCGCATACATCACGCCTACTGCCATTCCCTCCGGAATGTTATGTAAGGTCACCGCCAGCACCATCATCGTGGTGCGCCCGAGCTTGCTTTTCGGCCCCTCCGCCTTATCGCTTCCGATATGAAGGTGGGGAATCAGATGGTCGAGCAGGAGCAAAAACAGCACGCCGACCCAAAAGCCGATAAAGGCAGGAAGGAACGACAGCTTTCCCATGCCCTCCGACTGCTCGATGGCGGGGATCAGCAGACTCCAGATCGACGCCGCCACCATCACTCCGGCGGCAAAGCCGGCAAGCGCACGCTGTACCAAATCGCCGAGCGATCTTTTCATAAAGAACACGCACGCCGAGCCGAGCGCTGTCCCGATAAAAGGAATCAATATTCCGAATAATACTTCCATTTGCTTCACCGCCTTTGCGTTGTGCTTTTATTTGTTTTTTCTGAAGCCCGCCTCGTCCCTGTATTCAGGATGCTCCTTCAGATACGGGTCTTTGTCGCCGCAGATAGTATAGTCGCATCGGCAACCGTCCACGCAGGTGGTCGTCCGCACCAGCTTGGCGTGCAGCAGCTCCATGGACGCATAGTCCACATTGCACAGAGCGGGCATAATGTCCGTAAGACCGTGCCTTATAGCAAACTCCGCCGCCGGACACGATGTGAATTCATAATAAATCGGCTTATCTTTATCGTAAGGCGCAATCGACATCTCGTAATCGTGCCATTTGTCACAGCCGTATTTCGCCCGCACAAACGCCTTGTACATCAGCTTCCTCCAGAACGGCTTGTTACAGTTAACAAACCGCAGTTTGCGGAAGATCGGAAGAATCAAATTTTCCTCCATCTCTTCAATCTCGCGGAACGATGTGACGGCTTTGCAGACAACATAATAGCTCATGATAGCGATGCAGTCATAGGTGCCGCCTACGCCGTTGTGGAAGTTCTTTTTGCCGCCCAGATCGGTGCGCCAGTCGGAGAGAAAGTCGATGTACTGCCGTTGTACCTTTTCCCATGTCGCCTCCCGCTCTGCCGCAGGATAATGCAAAGCAATTTTTGCCCGTATCTCTTTCTTGCAGGGCTTTGAATACAGCACATGGTTTTTGCGGTCGAATTGAAGTTCTCTGTCTTTCATCTATTTGCCTCCCTCCTTGAAAATCGTGGTATACAGCAGTCATTTCATCGTTTCCGAGCCGTGACGCATAGCCAACTTTTCTTTTTGTGTATCTGAACATCGTGAAAGCCCGCCTGCTCCAGATACGCTTTCAGCTCTGTGTCTTTGTAGATGGTCATGCCGCCGATGATTTCCGTCCACTTCTCATCCTTGTCCGTGTCGCCGTTGCTCTCGTTGCAGATGAGAAGGGTTCCGCCGATCTTCAGCACCCGTTCGACCTCGCAAAAGCACTGCGGCAGATCAGGCCAGAAGTAGACGGTTTCAAAGGCCGTGACCAGATCGAACTGCTCCGGTTCAAACGGCAGCTCCGCCACGCTCGCGCACAGCACATCACAGCGTCCCCTCGCAACGGCGGATTTGTTGACCCTTTTTGATTTTTCAACGCTGACGGGCGAATAGTCGATCCCCCGCACAGCGCCTTCCGGACACAACTTCAACAGCTTTTTGATATTCGCCCCGCCGCCGCAGCCGCAGTCAAGCACCTTGGCATCCGGAGTAAGCTCCAAGAAGCGAAGTCCCCACCGCGCCACGGAACTGTGACCCAAATTCATCATGGCGACCATGATTTTTCCGCCAAGCCCTACAGGCTTTCGGGTGTTTTCAAAAAATGACATTTTATCGCACCTCCGATTTCGTACATTCGGTATAAGTTAACGGGAAGGATGCTTTCAGAACAGCGCTTTTCCGCACCGTCCAGCCGTTCTGCCGCAGGAAAGTCATATATTCCTCGCTCGTCCACTTGCTGTGAAGGGGAAAGCCCGCCAGCTTCATAAAAAACGCTCTCACCTTACCGGGAAACGAATTTTCAGAGTGGGTGAAGGTCGGCGCAATCAGTACGCCGTCGTCCTTCAGCACGCGCCTGATTTCCCGCAGAGCTTTCTCCGGCTGCGGCACGATATGCAGCGCGTTGGACACGATCACCACATCAAAGGACTTATCCGCATACGTCAGGCGGAACATATCCTGCACGGAAAAGTGCAGCTTGGCAGAGCGATTATCCCGCTTTGCCTCGGCGATCATCTCCGCAGAGGCGTCCGTCGCCTCGATGTGTGACGCCGCGTTCACGATGTGTTTTGCGATCAATCCCGTGCCGGTCGCCAGCTCCAGCACCGTCTTGTGCCGCACAATTGGCCGGATCAACTCATACATCTCGTCATACGCCGCCCGATCCTTTCGCATAAAGCGGTCATACCTACCGGCATTTCTGTCCCAGAAATTCTTGTGTTCTCGCATCGCTGTCATTCCTTTTTCCGTCAGATTTGTCTAACCGATACATACACATCACGAGGTTAGACGCAGCTAACTCGCACATTTTTGAAAAGCCGCATCTCTGCGGCCTTCCGCTTATTCAAATAACTCCCTGCAAGCGCCATGCACCAGCGTTTCCAGCACCTGCGGGTACAGTTCTCCGATCTGCTCCTTATGGGAGACGGTCAGAATCAGTCCCCGCACCGTCGCAGCAGCCAAAGACACACCGCACTTGGGCATAAGGTCATGATTCTCCAAAAGTTGACGGATGTGCGTCTCGCCGTCGTGGTAATGCACATTTTTGACATCCTCCGGCAGTCTCTGCAAAAGCAGCTTCGCATCGTTTTCAATGAAAACCATGTCGCCGGTATCGGACAGCCGCCGGCAGACGGCAAGAACCGCCTTTGCCGCACGCTCCGACGGCGGCAAGCCGTTTGCTTCGCTCAGTGCATGGTCAGCCACTCCGTAAAGCTCGGAGTGAACGTTCTCCAAAACCGCGAAGAAAAGCATTTCCTTGGATTCGTAGAATTTATAGAACGAACCCTTCGCAATGCCGACCGCCTTCGTCAGCTGATCCACGGAGGTTTTTTTCATCCCCAGTGTGACGGCGCAGCGCCGCGTTTCCTTCAGCAGTGCCTTGCGGAGCTGCTCAGTCTCGTAATCGGTAAAAGCCAAGCTCGTTCACCATCCAAATGACCATTTCGGTACTTCTGGTCATGTTATATCATGACTCTTTCTGTTTTGCAAGGGGTGCGGAGAAAAAATCACTAATCAAAAGGGGTGCAGCGTTGCAGAAAGAGACGCTGGAATTCCGGTAATCGTTGTCGCCACTGTAAAAGAAACTATATCGTAAAAGGGCATCAGAACGAAGCATCCAAACGCTGCGTTCTGATGCCCATTTTGTTTCATATTGCACAGATGGGGTGATTGCAAGGAGAAGAACAGAAATTCACACAACATGAATGACGTATTCACATAATACTACTGCTTTTGCGCTATCATTAACGTTCGATCTTGCATCGATCCGTTTTAAGGTGAGACCTTTTAAGTTGCTCCGTACTCCTTCGCTGCATGATCATCTGCCGCGCCTGCCGTTCTTCTGCGTCCCCTCCAAGCAGACGAGACGCTTCCTGCTTGGCATTGAGCAGCATATTATTCGACCTCTGCTGAGTAATCAACAACTACCTTTTTACATTCAGCGCAATGGTAAGCGGTGCAAGTAGGTCTTGTCCAATTATGAGAACTCAATACGATTTCTTCATTACCTGCTGTGTCTGGAATAAACCAGTTCTTATGTGCTTTAGTAGTAAAGAAAATCTGACGAGCACTCTGGACTATACCACTTGTCATTTCTTTACCACAACAAGGACATTTCATACAATCACACTCCTCTGTCAAATTTTTCGATTTCAAAACTTGCTGGCGGCGAACAGCATTTTATGCTGTTTGCGGACGGCAAGTCCACAAGGGATAGACGCGCAAGCGTCGCAAGGGAGTGTAGCTCCCTTGACGGAACAAAGTGACGAAACATTCTCGGTCGAGCAGTTTTCTTCTGCTGACCGGGAATGAAGCTCCGCAGGACGCACTACTCTCGACAGAGAGTATAGAAGTGCGCCCTTAGAGTTCTAAGGGTATTTTTAGATAATTGGGAATGTTTCTTTGTCAAACTGCGTAACATTGAACACGATACGCCACTCGACATCATCACCAACCGGTTCAAAGTGCAGAGCAGAACAAGCAGCATGAAGTTTTTCTTGTGAATTTGTTCCATATATAACTGCTGTCGGACCATCTGCACCACCAATAACACCAACAACAAAACAGGAACTACTGCCAACTGGACGGAACGAATGATCGTCTGGTGTAACTTCTATCGGTCTATCGCCTTCATCACAGTCAAAAACCGAAATGTTCTCCATCGGTTCAGGGGTAAGTGTATAACTCATGGCAATATAATGTGTCGGATAAATCCAGCGATCAGAACCAAAACTATTTTGAGGAACTGTCTGCTGTTCTATTTCCTGCACGGTCAGTGTATGGGTTATTCCGCTAACAGGATGGGAAAACATAAATGAATCTCCGGGTGCGTGAACTTTGAAATGTGAGCCTGGAACTTGTCCTGGTTGCTGCTCCATTGTAAGAAAAAGTTTATTGATTTCAGGGTGATGCTTGGTTCCCCAAGGAAATACGTCTCTGCATATGACCCAGCCATAAGTACTATCCAGCCCATAATGGTCGATTGCCCATTTTGCTTCCAACTCATTGATAACGCCATCTGGCAGACAAGGATTAAAGCTCACAGCGCAGCCATGGGTTGTCTGTAATATTTTCTCGTTTAACTTCAAGCAAGGTTTGAAGTTAAAACAAAGTGGGTTTTCCCATTCCATCTGCATCTGTTGCTCACGGGTAAAATTTTCACATGAGTCATTTTCCCAGTCCAGATTCCATTTTTTCATGAAGTCACGGATGCTTTCTGAATCAACTCGCATACAAAAATCAACGACAAGTCCTTTGCTACATGAATAAGCTGCCGGAATTACCCAATGATATCCAGCCCAATCGAATTGTTTATCCAGCTTGATCTCTTTTCCGGCACGGTCTTTACCTCGATGTCCCCAGAAATCTCCATCAAAGTAGACCTTCCATTCAGGGGCAACCAATTCTGCCTCTGAAGTCATATCATTATCGTAATAATCTTCTGTGTATTTAATCTGACTGTAATCAAAGGAAGATTGCAGGTTTTTGATATATGTCCACGGTTGTTCCATAGGCAACAAATTCATCTTCTCTGAAATTTCCGATAAAGTTTGCTGTTGTTCCTGGGTTGTAGGGTTTTCATTGAGAAAGGCTTCAAACTGTGCTTCGTTCCACATCCACGCTTGTTCCACTGCCGCCACATCACCACAAGCCAGTATAAGCCGCAGAAAGTCGGTAAAATTTTCAGCTACTGGATGAACATAATCAGGAGAAGTATTCATGGGGCTGACAGAGAAAACCATCTCTCCAAATCCACGAATGAAACAGAAGTGGATACCATCTATCCCTGCCCATCCAAAAACCGATGCCCCTTTTGGGGTACAAAAATAATTTGTATTATCCTCACGGAGTTCAACTCCCACAGGACTTAAATCGACACCCCGCTGTAAAAATTTTTTCAAAATTCTATTCATTAAGCATCCCCCCATAAAATTAGTGCTATCACGCTCTTTATTGTAGTAAATTTTATCACAAGAGTGTGAATAAATCTACTGGCGAATGCTGAAACCGCCCGAACAGTTTCTTTCTGCTCAGGCGGCTTTCTTCATCTATTTTTCTTTCTTCTGCTGCACTTGTTCATGGGCTTCCTGCTGAACATCAGCCCAGCGGAAAAGCCATACTTGAAGTGACTTTCACTTTCTTCACATTGGGCGATTGCTGTCTGCGCCCGGAGTTCCTGCACCAGCTCATAGTCCTCTTTGCTGAGCCGCTGGGACAACTGCTCCATGAGCTTTTCACAGGCTATGACTGCCTTTCGGTATTCCGGTGATGTAGGTACAACTGTCTCGCAGGGATAAAACTCCCCATTATACATGGCTTCCAAAATCATAGCTTTACCTCTCTCAACAGTAGATTAGTTCCGTCTTGATGATTTCCTCTGCCCGGCAGCGGATGGAGTTCATTGACTGCACCCATAACATCTGATTTTCCGCTTTCATGGCTTCGGTCACGCCCTCGGCTTTCATCATCTGCCGGATAATCAAGTCCAGCCTGTCTGCCGCCTGCTCGTTCAGATCGGCAACGACGGTGTGGAGCCTGCCGGACAAAATTAGCTCGTTGTAAAGCATGGGACGGTGCAATTTCAGATAGGACTGGTGCAAGCGTCCCCAATGCCCAATAGGTCGGCGTTCCTCCGGCAGCTTCAAGTCCGGCACATAGTAGTCGCCCACCAACACATAGTCCATACCGTTCTCATGGATTCTCGGTTTCAACTCTTTCATAAAATCACGCTCCCTTTCTCGGTCCCAGCTGCGGCAAACTGCTCACCGGGATAAATACCCCTCTGGCAATATCCTCGGTGCGGATTGCCTGTTTTCTGGCTTCAATCTCCGCTTTTTTCTTGGCTTTCGTGCGCTCCTCATACTCTTTCTGTTTACCATTGGCTTTCCGCTTCAAGTAGTTCTGGTGGAGCCTGTCCTTGCGTTCCTCACGCTTGCGGATTTCCTCTAATTCCTCCGGGGTAAGCTCCACTTCGCCAAACGCAGGGGGAACGAAACGACCCACGAAATTGAAGTAAATCTCGACCTCCTGTGTGGTCTGAATACTGCCCTTGCGGTCACGCTCATGCACAAGGATTTTCTCAATAAACTCATTGAGCATGGCAATGGTCAGCTTGTCGAAGTTCTCATATTTGTCAATCAGAGCGA